>JANODH010000179.1:0-7466 GCA_031412595.1 Sphingomonas sp.
GCTTGCCATTCATGATCGGCAATTGGCAGAGCATGGCGGCGGGTCGGGCGTGCGCGATATCACGATGCTTGAATCGGCGCTCGGGCGGCCGGTGAATCGCTGGCATTACGGGACCGATGATGTTGCCGAACTTGCAGCAGCTTATGCTTTCGGTGTCGCGCGAAATCACCCGTTTGTGGATGGAAACAAGCGAACCGCCTGGGTGCTGGCGCGTTTGTTTCTGGTGATCAACGGTCACGAACTGTTTTTCGATCAAGCGGACGCCGTGACGACCGTTCTCGCACTTGCCGCGGGCGAACTGTCCGAAGACGAACTTGCCGACTGGTTCAGGACGCGGTTGATCGGCGCCTAATGCACGAAGCGCGCGACGACGTCTCTGTACGATCGCGAGACTTTCACTTGCGCCCCTGAATCGAGGACGAGGAAGCATTCGCCGTTGGTGTGCGGTTTTACCTGTTTGACGAGGTCAAGATTGACGATGGTCGAGCGGTGAATACGCTGGAACCGACGCGGATCGAGGCGGCGTTCAAGGTCCTTCATCGTTTCGCGCAGGATCAGCGTATTGTCGCCGGTGTAAATGCACATGTAATCGCCGGCAGCATCGATGCGTTCGATCGTGTCGACATCGACGCGGAAAATCTGGCCACGATCCTTGATGTTTATGAGCTTTTCGAAGCGGTTCGCTGCCAGCGTGTCAGCGCCGTCGATCATTTCCTCGGCAGCGGCTGGCGCATGCTCGGTCAGCACTTCCATCAGCTGTTCAGCATGTTCGACCCCGCGCTTTTCGTGAAGACGCTGGCGGACGCGGTCGAGCGTATCGGCAAGGCGCTGTTCGTCGACCGGCTTCATCAGATAGTCGGTCGCATCGGCTTCGAACGCGCGCAGGGCATGGTCGCTGTAAGCGGTTACGAAAACAAACAGCGGCGGTTCGACTTCCATGAGGCCCGAGACGACCGAAAAGCCATCGAAGCCAGGCATCTGGATATCGAGGAAAACAAGATCGGGCTTGTGCGTCTTGATTGCGCGAATGGCTTCGCGCCCGTTCATGCAAGTGTCAATGATTTCGACATCAGCATGTGCGGCAAGGCGGAGTTGCAAGCCCTGAATGGCCAGTTTTTCGTCGTCAACGAGAATAGTGCGTATGGTCATGCGGCCTCTTGCATTTGTTTTTCCGTCAAAAACGGTATTTCTACAGTCACAACGAACCCACCCCCGGGTTGGTTGCGTGTCTCGAAACGATGGTCTGCGCCAAATGCCTGATTTAATCGGTCCCGGATGTTGGCAAGGCCAACACCCGTCGAATAACTGGGCCGAACGGCGTTGTCGTTCAACCCCGGTCCGGTATCCGAAACCGTAATGACGATACGATCGCCGATGAGCCGTGCCACGACTGCGATGTCTGCCCCTTCCTCCATCGGCGTGACGGCATATTTGATCGCATTTTCGACCAGCGGCTGAAGCAGCAGCGAAGGCAGCCGCGCGGCCGCCGCCGCAGGATCCAGATCGAACGACGCGCGCAACCGTTCTTCGAAACGCATTTTTTCGATGTCGAGATAGAGCTTCAAGGTCTCGATCTCCTGTTCGAGCGTAACCTGCGTTTCGGATTCATTGACCAGCGTATAACGCAGGAACGACGACAGGCGGCTGAGCATAGCATTGGCGCGATCAGTTTGCTTCAAAAGCACCAGCGTCGAAATACTGTTCAGTGTGTTGAACAGGAAATGCGGATTGAGCTGGTAACGCAGCATGGCGAGTTGCGCCGACGATGCCATGGCTTCGAGTTTGAGCAATTGCAGCGTCTGACGTTCGGCAATCAGGAAGAAATTGATGCCATAGTAAAGTGCGGACCAGGCACCGAGCAGCAGGCCGTTGATCAGGACCGTACCGAGCACCAGCCCTCCTTCGAAAACGCCGCCGCGGTTGATCAGTGAAAAGACCCAGGCATCGATGATCGAATAAGCGCCGACGCCGATCGCGACAGCCGCGAGCGTGCCCGTCCAAATGACGAGCGGGCTTTTGAGGATCAGCCAGCGATAAACCGCGGCCATGACAAGCGTCAGCGAATAGCCCGTTGCGGTCGACACGAGCACAGGAATGAAGAACGAAATCGTCATCCCGTTCGCGACGCCCTGCGCCGCCCGCAGCAGGAGATAGCCCGCCCAGCCGCCTGCCTGAAGCATCCAGAAAGCGCGGTTCTTGTCGGCAAAGAACGTCGCAGGCGTGGGCGGGACTGAGGCCATTGGTCTTGTGTTTAGCCGAAGCATTTGGATAATTGAACCGCGTGATTATGTTGGCGTTTGAAGGAGAGTCGAAATGGCTGACAGCGAAGACCTGCCGCGCGCGAAATTCCGCAGTTTCGAAGAAGGAACACAGGAAGACTGGTCGATCATCGCGAGCCAGTACATGGCGTTTGCGCAAGGGCTGCCCGATCGTGTGCTGACGCATCTGAAGCTGCTTGAAGGGGATTTCGGCGGCTTTCCTATCGACCGGTTGCAGCATTGCCTGCAAACGGCGACACGCGCGCATCGCGATGGGCGCGGCGAGACATATGTCGTGATGGCGCTGCTGCATGACATCGGCGACACGGTCGGCACGTATAATCATCCCGACATCGGGGCTGCGATCGTGAAACCGTTCGTGACGGCGCAGGAACACTGGATATGCGCACAACACGGGCTGTTTCAGGGCAATTATTATTTCCACTACATCGGTATGGACCGTGACGCGCGCGACGCACTGCGCGGACATGAACATTGGGATGCCTGCGAGGAATTCTGCCGCTTGTACGATCAGGCCGCTTTCGATCCCGATTACGATTCCGAGCCACTCGAATTTTTCGAGCCGATGGTCCGGCGCGTGATGGCCCGGCCGTTGCGGCCGATGGGAACACTGGCCCAATAGCAAAAGGCCGCCGCCCTTTCGAGCGACGGCCTTTGCAATTTGCAGGTTCGATCAGAAGCTGAAACGGACCCCGACGCGGATCGCATAGAGCGACTGGCGAGCATAGACCGAATCGGTCTGCGGTATGAACTGGCCGCCCGACGTCTGGTTTGCAACGTACCGGTATTGAGCACAGGCCTGTCCGGCGTTTGCTGCACCGACGGCCGGCAAGTTGCTGGGGTTCTGGGCCGCAGGCGTGCCGACGTTCACAAAGCGCTGACCGGTGGGCAGTGGCGTGGTGAGGCAGCTGACTTGCACGGGCGAGTTCGTGTACGGAAACGGCAGTTCGCGGATCTGGCCCCAATTCTTGTTGATCAGATTCGTGAGATTTTCGACGTCTGCGAACAGCGTAAAGCGCGACCGCGAGCTGATGAAGCCCGGAAGTTCTTGCGACAGGCGGAGATCGACCCGCGTGAACCATGGCGAATTGAAGGCGTTGCGCGGCGCGACCTTACCACGAAATTTCGAAAGACCCGTCGAATTGATATAGGCATCAAACAAGCCGGCATCGGTTGCATTGGCATAGGAAACGCGCGGATCGTCGATCCCGGTCGGGACATACATCAGATAGCGCGTGCCGGTGCCGATCGTCCCGAATACGGTGCTGCGCGCGCCGAGATCGCGGAATGTGAAGCTATAGGGGCGGCCAATGCGCGTTTCGCCGAACAGCGCGATCGTCGATTTGTAATCGCCGAAAAGTGCCCGCTGAAACGTCAGATCATATTTGAGCGCATATTTAACTTCGTCATTCGACGTCCCGTAAGCTTGCGTATTCGCATCAAGCGCCACGCCTGCGCCATAATTCGACAGTGCGACCGACGATGTTGCCGGGTTTGAGTCGCGAATGTTCTGATAGGTAAAGCTGACGCCGGCATTCAGGCCGAAATCGAAGTCCTTGCGAACGCGAGCCACGCCGACATAAGACCGACCGACTGACGCGTTGGTCAACAAGATGTCCGAGTTCGTATCGCCGAACGTCGTGACCGGCGTGTAGCGAACGCGACCGTCAGGGGTCAGCAAGCTGTTTGGCCGGACGCGCAGATCAGTGAACGAAACCTGCTTGCGCACGCCCGACAGGAACAAATCGATGCCGAATTCCCAGCCAGTGCCAAGCGCACCGAGATCGGGCGTCGCCGTAAGCGAAAGCGTGGCACGCCACTGCGACGGAATTTCAAAATTCGGCGCGAGCGATGCCGTCGGCGAGTTGCCCGAAACCGTCGCATTAGTCAGGAAGCTGTTTGCAGCTGTCGGGATGTTGGCCCCGTCAACATTCGTCAGGATTGCCGCGCCGGAACCTGCCGGCAGAGTGGTCGGCGTAAACGTACCGTTGTTCAGTTGCTGGATGTCGATCGCGTTGGTGAGAACACCCGTGTTCGAAAAGCTGTTCGACACATAGACGTCAGGCGTACCGCCCGAGAAGATGCCGACGCCACCGCGGATCGATATGTCCGACGTCGGCTTCCAGTCGAAGCCGAATCGCGGCTGGAACATGCCACGACCCGAAATATAGGCATTGTTGGCGAAACCGTAACGGCTGAGATAGATCGGGTTGAGGACTGCGCGGCTGTTGCCGCCGAACAGATCATAGCGCGCGCCATAGGATATCGTCAGATCGTCGCGAACGCGCCATGTATCCTGAATGCCGAACGTATAGGCCTGATAGGCAAATCGCGCCGCGGCATTGTCGGGCTGCAAGGAGGGAACAGCGTTTGCATAGCGAAAGCGCTGAGCGTTCCCGGCTTCGAAATCGGCCAGCGAGTCGAAATAATAGTCGCCCGAAGACCGCTGCAGGAAGGAGTTGAAAATCTCCGTCGTCTGGATGTCGACGAACAAACGCACATCATGATCGTTGCGCGTGAGACGGCCCTGGATAAGTCCGCCATAGGTTCGCGACGTCAGACTGTTGGTCTGGCGCGACACGTCGGGGCCGAACGAAACCGACGCCGCCGTCACAGGACACGTGATCGATGCGGCCGCGACCGCGCCAACCGCAGTACGGTCCGACGTCGGTGCCGTGCAAACCGTAAACTGTGCAAAACCGCGCCCCAGCAGCGGATCCTGAATACGCTTGTAATCCTTGATGAACCCGCGAACTTCGGTCGAAAATTCATCCGAAATTTCGGTGTTCAGCTGGAAGACGCCGGTCTGGAGCTTGTTTCCCTGAATATAGGCGTTCGATGCGAGCCCGAGCCCTTGGGATCCGGTGGGGAAGGTATTCTGGAGCAGGTTGATCGCGTCGTTTGCGTAGGTGTATGTCAGCGACAGCCGCTGCGTATCGGACAGATTGGCATCGATGCGCGCAACGAGGCGATCGTCGGTATCGCCGTTGGTTTTCAAGACGCCGCCAGTGTCATAGCCGTAGCGGCTCTTGGCGACAGACGAAACGCCATCGACCTGCGCTTGTGACAGCAACGAAATGCCGGTCCCCGCATTGTTGTCGCTCGGTCCCTCGGCAATCGGCGCTTCGGCGCGAACGCGTTCGCCGGCAATCATAAAAAACAATTTGTCCGGGATGATCGGCCCCGAAATCTGGGCGCCGTAATTCTTGTATTGCGAAGGCGGTATATTGACTCGGCCGGTCGGGACGCCTGGACCAGGCTTGGTTTCCTTGCCGACCAGATTCTGATCCGAGTAGGCAAAAAAGCCTGTACCCTGGAAATCATTGTTGCCCGATTTCAGGATGATGTTGATCGCGCCACCCTGAAAATTGCCTTCGCGCACGTCATAGGGCGCGACTTTTGCCTGAAACTGACCGATCGCATCGAGCGGGATCGGCGAACGGCGGCTTGGCAAACCGTCGGGATTGATCCCGAAATTGTCGGTGATCGGCACACCGTCGACCGAAAAGCGGTTGTAGCGCGAATTCTGTCCCGCAAAGCTGATCGAGCGACCACCGGTTGGGCTGTCGTCGAGGCGGGCAAAGGGATCGCGGCGGGCAAGATCCCGAATGTCGCGATTGACCGAAGCGACGCTGGCGATCTGTTCGGCATTGAGGACGGTTGCAGGCCCCTGCGACACAGTGCGCGCGCCAGGCAGTCGTGAAGCCGTGACGACGATTTCGCCACCCGTGGGGGAAATCGTGAGCGGCAGCGTGTAGGGTTGGCCGACGACAGTGAAAATGTCTGTCACTTGCGTACCGGCAAACCCATCTGCGCTGACTGTGACAGTGAACGGACCGCCGATCCGCAACCCTTGCGTCGAAAAGCTGCCGTTCGCATCTGTAGTTGCCGTGTTCGTCGTTCCGCTTGGCACGTGCAGGATGCGGACGTCAGCGCCGGCGACAGGTTGTCCGTCGCTTGTTACAGTACCTTCAACCGAGGATGTCGTTTCCTGCGCGACGGCGGCAAAAGGCACAACAATGGCCGCAAGCGCGACGCCGGCGAAGAACTGGTTACGCATGAATTTACTTCCTGTGTGGCGGGAGACAAAAGTGCCCGAAGGCCGTGATCGCCCGCCAGTGCGGCGCAATTATTACGAGTTTGTTACAACTCGGTCGCTATGTGGATGCCGCGCTAAATCGATTTTGCTGCGTTGCAAAAAAGTCACGACGGCTTTCATCTATTCGTCCCCGTAAATCGCCACTTCGGCGGGGCGTGTCGCCGAGACACGACCGCGATACATGCCTGGTGTATTGAAACTCCAGCCGCCGCTGCCGTCCGGGTGGACAACGATGACGCCGCCAGTGCCGCCCATGGCTTTGACATCGGCCATCACCGTATCGGCTGCCGCGACGATCTCTTCCTTTGCGAAGCGGACGCGCGCGCAGATTTCGTGCGCGACGCCTTCGCGAATGAAAAATTCGCCAGCGCCGGTTGCCGAAACTGCACAAGCGCGATCGTCTGCGTAAGTGCCCGCGCCGATGATCGGTGAATCGCCGATGCGGCCCCAGCGCTTGCCTGTAAGGCCCCCTGTGGAAGTGGCAGCCGCGACGTGGCCCGCCTGATCGACAGCAACAGCGCCGACAGTGCCGTATTTCAAGTCGACATCGAACGAGGATGTCTTTCGCGCTTTCATCTCGTCGAGCTGGCGGCGGCGCTCGGGCGTGGCGAAATAGGAGGGGTCGACTTGTTCGAGGCCCTGTTCGACAGCGAACCGGTCTGCCCCTGCGCGCGACAGCATGACGTGCGGGCTTTTTTCCATGATGGCGCGAGCGAGGCCGATCGGATTTTTGGTGCGCGTCGCGCCCGCGACAGCACCGGCTTTGCGATCGCGCCCGTCCATGATGGCGGCATCGAGTTCGTTCGTCGCATCATATGTGAAGACCGCGCCGCGACCGGCATTGAAGTTCGGATCGTCTTCGAGAATGCGGACGGCAGCTTCAACAGCGTCGAGCGAGGTGCCGCCCATTTTCAGGATCGCCGAGCCGGCTTCGAGCGACAGAGAAAGCGCGGCGCGGATAGCCTTGTCGGCTTCGGGCTTGATCCGCGCGCGTTCGATGATGCCAGCGCCGCCGTGGATCACGAGCGTCCAGCTCTGGGCGGCGGCAGTGGTTGTCATGAGTGCAGCGCCTAACAGGGTAACGCGCG
>JANODH010000180.1:0-2245 GCA_031412595.1 Sphingomonas sp.
AGCATCGACGCCTAAGCCGGACGTTCGATCATCATTTTCAGATTGGCCGTCGCGATCGGTTTGGTGCGGTCGTCCTGCCATGCGGTAACAAGCACATTGGCGATCCGCCGCCCGAGCCGCACGATTTCGGCCTCGGCAAAAGTTTCGACCGATGCGCCGCCGCGCAGAAAATCGACCGTGACGCTGATCGGCTTTATCTTTGCGCCATCGGGCAGGGCATCCAGCACGGCGACCCACGCTGTGTTTTCGAGCAGCCCCGCGATGGCCCCGCCGTGCAGGAAACCCGGACGCCCGTTCAGCCCATCGGCAAACGGCATCGTCACTCGCGCCCCATCACGGCGCAGCGCCAGCATGGCGGCATAAGGCGACCGGAAATCAGTCAACGGCGGTAAACATGAATGTGCCCGCGACATGAGCGACCGGATGCGCAGGATCGCCGTCGTGCGCTTCGCCGCGAACGAACGCCATGCGCCGCGTGATTTTATAGCACTCGCCGCGCCCGATCACGGTCTTGCCGGGTTCGGCAGGGCGCAGATAATCGATGCGCAGATCGAGCGTTGCCTGCGGCCGGAACTCACCCGATTTCAGCCAGCACGAAATGCTCGTCGCCATATCCATCAACGTTATGATCGGTCCGGACGCCAAAATGCCCGTAGCGGGATCGCCGATGAGATCGGCGCGATACGGCAAAGCCAATTCGGCCCAGTCCGGCCCGTGCGCATGATAGCCGATGCCCAGCATGCCGTTATGCCCCGACCGGCTCATGGCCGAGATAAAACGGACGGCGTCGAATTCGCTCATGGCGCTTCTAAGCACGGCTTTACGTTTGCGTAAAGCAAACTAAGGTCGGGCGCAGGAGAGACACGCTTATGCATCCCTTTCGCCATGCCGTTGTGACGCCGGACAAACCAGCGATTGTCGTCGCAGAAACGGGCGCGGTCACGACCTATTCCGAAATCGATGCGGCATCGAACCGGGTTGCGCAATTGCTGCGGGCAAACGGGCTGAACGCTGGAGACCGCATGGCGCTGCTGATCGAAAATGTGCCGGAATTTTATGCGCTGATCTGGGGCGCACAGCGAGCCGGGTTGCTGTTCATTTGCATTTCGACCAAGCTGACGACGAGCGAAATCGATTATATCCTGAGCGACAGCGGCGCGGCGCTGCTCGTGGCGAGTGCAAGCTTGTCGGCGATTGCGGCACCTTTGTCGGCGACGATCGCACGTTACAGTCTGGGCGGGAATATCGCAGGGTTCGCATCATGGGATGACGCCGTCCGCGATATGCCCGCAACGCCGATTGCTGACGAAACGGCAGGCACCGGCATGCTCTATTCGAGTGGCACAACGGGTCGACCCAAAGGGATTAAACCAGCGCCGCTGCCCGATCCGGCAATCGACCACGTGACGCCGCTTGCCATGATTGCACATGGTTTTTTCGGGCTCGGTCCCGACAGCATCTATCTGTCGACTGCACCGCTTTATCATGCTGCGCCATTGGGTTGGACAATGACCGTGCACAAGCTGGGTGGCACTGTCATCCTGATGCGCAAGTTCGACGCCGAAGCGGCACTGGCCAATATCGAGCGCTATCGCTGCAATTCGGGGCAATTCGTGCCGACGCATTTCGTCCGGATGCTGAAACTGCCCGATGACGTGCGCACACGCTACGATGTTTCCTCGATGAAAGTCGCCATACACGCCGCCGCGCCGTGCCCGGTGCCGGTCAAGCAAGCCATGATCGATTGGTGGGGCCCGGTCCTCGACGAATATTATGCGGGGACCGAAGCCAACGGGTTTACGGCGATCAAGTCGGCGCAGTGGCTGACGCACAAAGGCTCGGTCGGCTGTGCCATCGGCGAGGCGACGCTGCATATTTGCGACGAGGACGGTGATGAAGTCGCGGCACGCCACGAAGGCATGGTGTTTTTCGAAGGGCCGCGCAGTTTCGAATATCACAACGATCCTGCCAAGACCGCCGACAGCCGCAATCGCCATGGCTGGACGACGCTCGGCGACATCGGCTGGGTCGATGAAGAGGGCTATCTTTACCTGACCGATCGCAAAAGCTTCATGATCATTTCGGGCGGGGTGAATATTTATCTGCAAGAAATCGAGAACCTGCTGATCGCTCATC
This sequence comes from Sphingomonas sp., assembly GCA_031412595.1. Lineage (GTDB taxonomy): Bacteria > Pseudomonadota > Alphaproteobacteria > Sphingomonadales > Sphingomonadaceae > Sphingomonas_O. The sequence continues at coordinate 2,137 of JANODH010000180.1, forward strand.
CCAAGGTCGCCGATGTTGCCGTCATCGGCGCGCCACACGAAGAAATGGGCGAGCAAGTCGTCGCCATCGTGCAGCCAGCGGACATGGGCGACGCGGGCGATGCGCTTGC
>JANODH010000181.1:0-4557 GCA_031412595.1 Sphingomonas sp.
GCCAGCGCGCGCGATACATTGCTACGTGTGCGCGAGGCCACATTCGATAATCTGTTCGAAGCAGTGGGTGTGTTTGCGTCGGACGGGCGTTTGCATCTTTGGAACAACAAGTTTCGAGACGTCTGGGGCTTTGAGGATAGCCTGCTTGCGCTGCACCCGCGCGTCGACAAGCTTGCCGAAAATGCGGCGTCACGACTTACAAACCCCGCGCGGGCTGCCTTGATCCGTGACCTCGTGCGCGGTGCTACCGTGGAGCGAAAGTCACGCGGCGGGCGGGTGGCATTCAAGGATGGGCGGCATTTCGAGTTTGCAGCTGTTCCTCTTCCCGATGGCAATGCCCTGTTTACGATGCTCGATATTACCGACAGCCGGCGCGTCGAGCGGGTGTTGCGCGAGCGCGCCGATGCTTTGATCGCGGCAGACAAAGTTAAAACCGCGTTCGTTGCCAACATCAGCTATGAATTGCGCACGCCGCTGACATCGATCAGTGGCTTTGCCGAGATGCTCGACAAAGGATATGCGGGTGAACTGCCCAAGCCGTCGCAAGACTATGTGAAAGCGATCCTCGAATCGGTAGGCATTTTGGGGACGCTGATCGACGAGGTCTTGCTGACGACGCAAGATCAGGTCGGCCTTGTTGGTGTGGACCGTGAAACGGTTGATTTGCTTCCAATTCTTGATGGTGTTGCAGCCGAGTACGACGTGATGGCTGCCGAAAAGAAGCAGAAACTCGTCACTGATTTTCATGCCAATGTCGGCCGGGTCGAAGGGGACGCCAAACGTCTGCGCGCGGCAATTGCCGTGCTGCTTGAAACCGCTATCGCGACAACGCAATCAACCGGGCGCATTCTGCTCCATGCAAGTGGGACGTCCGAGGGCGCCTTGATCGTCGTCTCCGATAACGGCCCAGGCACGGAGACCGTGGACCTTGATCAAGTCCGTGTCGAAGTCGAGGCGCACGGCGGGAACCTGACTAAACTGTCCGAAGCAGGGCATGGTGCAGTCGTCAAGATCGAGCTGCCGCGCTGATGCAACTTGCCGATCCTGATGCAACCGAAGCGGCAGGTGCGTTGCTCGGGGTGTGTGTCGAGCCCGGCGATGTCATCGCAATCTCCGGTCCGCTGGGTGCGGGTAAGACCTGTTTCACGCGAGGGCTAATTCGCGCAATGGGGTTCGCGGGCGATGTGCCGTCGCCAACGTTTGGGATCGTCATTCCTTATATGCCGCCTGACGTCCGTTTGCCGCTCTGGCATATCGATCTTTATCGGATCGATAGGGGCGATGAAATCGATGAGCTAGGGCTCGATGATGCCCGAGCCGATACGGCACTGGTGATAGAATGGCCCGAAAGAATGGGGACCGCGTTATGGCGCGACGCGCTGCGGGTCGATTTGCGCATCGACGGCAATGGTCGGTGCTTGACAGCCACAGTCCCGCCGTCATGGGAAGCGCGATGGCCCTTCAAATGACTCCGCCGGACGCGGCGCCCGACTTTCTTGTCCGCGCCGGCTGGGGAAATGCTCAGATCGTGCCACTGGCGGGGGATGCATCGTTCCGCCGATATTTTCGGGTCGTCGCGCAAGGACGCAAGGCCGTTTTGATGGATGCACCGCCGCCACATGAAGACCCGCGGCCCTTTATCCACGTTGCGGAACATCTCGTCGGTATCGGGCTTCGCGCGCCGGCGATATTGGCAAGCGATTTGGGTGCCGGGTTGTTGTTGATCGAAGATTTCGGCGATCGCCGTATGCGCGAAACTGTCGATGCAGATATTTCGTGCGAATCCGAAATATATCGGGGCGTCGTCGACGTCCTGATTGCGCTTCATCGCCATGAACCGGCGAATTTGCCCCGCCATGGCCTCGAAAACTGGATCGACGAAGTCGGGTTATTTACCGAATGGTATAGCCCACATATGGGCCTGCAGGTGGATGCTGCTGGCTTTCAAAAAGCCTGGCACGAGGTGCTGACTGCCGTCGACACATCGCCGGAACGCTGGGTTACCGAACTGCGCGACTACCATGCTGAAAACATCATGTTGACTGACGGTTCGGGCACGGCGCGCTTCGGCCTGCTCGACTTTCAAGACGCACGTGTCGGCCACCCGGCTTATGATCTCGTATCCATGCTTCAGGATGCGCGGCGCGACGTTTCGCCCGCAATCGAGGCCGAAATGCTTGCTCATTACATGACAAAAACAGGACGAATGCGAGTGTTCGAAGATGCCTACTGGGCATTGGGCGCTCAGCGCAACACGCGCATCCTCGGGCTTTTTGTTCGTCTTTGGAAGCGGGACGGAAAGCCGGCTTACCGCGCCTTTCAGTCGCGCATGTGGGGCCTGCTCGAGCGCGATCTAGAGCATCCGACGATGCGGCCAGTGCGCAACTGGTTCGACGCGAACATCCCTGCCGAAGCCCGTGCTTCGGCATGGGCGCACTACGCATGAAAGCAACGCGCCCGCTTTTCCTGAAACTGCCCGACAGTAGCAAAGTCCCGAAAACGGCAATGGTGATGGCAGCGGGCCTGGGCAAGCGGATGCGCCCGCTGACAGCGACCAAACCAAAGCCGCTGGTTGCTGTTGCGGGGCGGCCGCTGGTCGATCATGCGCTCGCGCGGCTAGCAGCCGCTGGGGTCGAGCGGGCCGTGGTGAACGTCCATTACCTTGCAGACGCCATGGAAGCACATTTGAAGCGTAACCATCACGGCCTCGACATCGTGATATCGGACGAGCGGAAGACGTTGCTCGAGACGGGCGGCGGATTGGTCCGGGCGCTGCCGCTCATCAATGCGGACCCCTTCCTTCAAGTGAATAGCGACAATTTGTGGGTCAACGGGCCGGTCGACGCTTTCACGTTACTTGCCGACCGCTGGGACGATAGCGCCATGGACGCGCTCCTGCTGATGATCCCGCTCGCGCGGGCCAATTGTCATAAGGGGCGCGGTGATTTTCATTTGGATGCGACGGGGCGCCTCACACGTCGCAAGCGCGGGCGCATTGCGCCTTTCGTCTATTCTGGAATCCAGATGCTTGCGAAACGGCTGATCACTGACCCGCCCGCCGAAATTTTCTCGACCAATGTCTTTTGGGACCGGGCTATCGCGAGCGGACGCGCTTATGGCGTGGTGCATCAAGGGATGTGGTTCGACGTCGGTAATCCGGGCGCAATTGCCGAAGCCGAAGCAATCCTTGCCGATGGCTGAGCCGCTCGCTGGGTCCGCGCGCGCAGGACCGCGGGTCTACACTATTCCGGTGCACCGCAATTTTGCCGATGCGCTCGTCAATGGTGTGATTGCGATGCATGGACGCGAACCGTTAGGTTTGGCGCGTGGCATGATCCTGCTGCCCAACAATCGTGCCGTTCGCGCGATCACCGATGCCTTCGTCAGACGTGCAGAGCCGGGGTTGTTGATGCCTCGCTTGGTTGCCATCGGTGACGTCGGGGGCGATGCGATGGGCATTGCGCTCGATCCGGCGGGCGGGGCAGTCGTTCCGGCGGCAATCGATCCGCTGGTCCGGCGCATGATCATGGCGCGAATGGTGCAGCAGCTCCGCGCCGAAACGGGCGCACGCGTGGACGCAGCCGAGGCCTTGCGACTTGCAACGGAACTCGCGTCGACGCTGGATACGCTCCTGGCTGAAGATATCCCGGCAAAAGCATTGCAATCGCTCGATGTCGCAGCGGATTTGTCGCTGCACTGGCAGAAATCACTCGATCTGATTGCGATCCTTCTCGATCGCTGGCCCGATGAAGTGGCGCGATTAGGGCGCGTCGATCTCGTCACTCGCCGAAACATCTTGCTCCGTCGACAGGGGGATGCTTGGTCGGCCGCGCCGCCGCCGGGATTTGTCGTCGCTGCCGGTATTACAACGTCTGCCGTTGCCGTGGCGGCGTTGCTTCGTGCGGTGTCGCGCATGCCCAACGGTATGGTGGTTTTGCCCGGCGTCGATCTTGCCAGTCCAATCGACGAATGGGATGCCATCGGCGATCGCAATATCGAAAATCATCCGCAGCATCATTTGCGCCTCCTACTTGACCGGATGAATGTAGCGCGCAGCGATGTCGCGCGGTGGCGCTGGGGCGATGGCAAAGCGCGACAAGCCGTTCGCGCACGTGCGGTTTCGAATGCATTTTCGCCGGCGTTTGCGACAAGCAAATGGAATATATTGCCGCCGGCACAGCGCCGGTTGCCGGGTGTGCGCCTTGCCGAGTTTGCAACGCCGGCAGACGAAGCGCAGGGCATTGCGATTGCTTTGCGCGAAGCGCTCGAAACGCCCACGCGGACAGCGGCCTTGATTACGCCCGACCGGATGCTCGCCGAGCGCGTGGTCGCGCATCTCAAGCGATGGGGTATCAACGCGGATGATTCGGGCGGGCGGCCTTTGAGCGTTACGCCAGCGGGCACCTTGATTCTCGCCGTTGCCGAAGTGGCCGTAACGCGGTTTTCGCCGGTTGCCCTGCTCTCTTTGTTGAAGCACCCTCTGGTCATGGCTGGCGAAAAGCGGCTCGACTGGCTGAAGGGAGCGCGCGGTCTCGATCTCGCTTTGCGCGGCCCGCG
>JANODH010000182.1:0-54575 GCA_031412595.1 Sphingomonas sp.
CCGCAATGACGCTGCCATCGACTTTGACCGCGGCAGCACCCGATGCAACATTCAAGCGACCGCCGATCAGGTCGGTGCCGACGTTTATGTCGAGGTTGCCCGCGCCAAGCGAGACCAATGTACCCGCGCCGTTAAAGTCGGTCGTGAACACATTGGTAGCGAGCGCAACTGTCAAATCGCGGACGACGCCGCCTGACCGGATCGAGACATTGCCGCCGGCAAGCGTGCCGATGCCTGATGAAAAATATTCTGGCGCCGAAGCAGCTTGCGTTGAAAGGCCAACCTGCCCAATCCGATAATCTGGCCCGAAGCGATTGCTCCAAACGTCGCGACGACCGATGATATCGCCACCTGCAGCGATCGATATGCTGCCGCCATTGTTGGCGAAGACTGGCGAAATAGGCTTTACGCCTGACGCAATCCCCGCAAAAGATATTGGGCCAACAGTCTCGCGCTCGAGCCGATCGTCGAGCCTTTCTTGTTGCTCGAGCGGCATCATGAGACCACTGGGAAGTAGTCCGTCCGCCCGCGTGCCTGCTGTATAGATCGCATTTGAACCGATCAAAGCGTTGCCGCTTTGAGCATCTTCGCTTGCAAAGTTGATCGTCGATGTGCCCCCGCCTCGATTTCGATACCGGATATTTTGTGCGCGCAGGGTATCAACGTCGGCGCTCGCGGCGATTGCGATGTTACCGTTGCCGGTGCGAACCGTTGTGCTGGTGAAGATATTACTGCTTGTCAGCGATGGGTAAACACTTGTGCCATTAGCGTCTTTCGCCGCAATTCTAGTTAGTGGTGCTGCGTCGTACCCGGGCGTACCGGCCACGACATTTTCCGCATACGTATTGTTACCCGCAAAGATCGGACGAGCAAGGAAGGTTACCACGTCCTCGAGACGCGCAATAACACCCGTCTGCACCCTGCCGAAAACAGTGAACTCCTGTCCGCCGGTAAAAAACCCTCTCGCAGCTGCGCGGGCATCGTTGGCATCGGCTGTCGACCCGCCCCCCCAAGTCAGAATGGTATAGCTGTTCTTGGCCCGATCCCGCTCTTCTTCATTCTGGTATTTTTCGGCAAAATAGCGGTCAACATCGAATACACCCGTTGGATCACCAGCGACGGGCTGGCGAAGCTGCAGCCCTCCGGCAAGACTGAGTGTGGTGCCCGTTACGCTTCTTTCAACTTGGTAGCTTCGTTCGCCCGAAACGAACACCGAGCCCGGCATCGCAGCATCAGTGTGCAGAGGATTCACAGAAATCGTGCCACTGCCGCCCACAAGCCGGATGCCCGATGATTTCGCAGCGCTGCCGTTAACAAGCGGAAAGAGTTCGGCCACGCCCAGTGGATCACCGGTTCCCGAAGCCGCAACACTGTTGACGCTGTCGTGATAAGGAGAATTGATAAACGGCGCGACGTCGTCACCCTGAACAGCCCGACCAATCGAGATACGGTTAATATCGCTGCCAACTGGCTTTGAACCAACGATATAGGGTGCAGCATTTGCGCAATTATCCGCAGCGCCGCAATTGAGCGTTAATGCCGGATTATAGCGGCGATCGCCGCCGCCTAGTTGGTAGCTGATATAATCTTCGTTCGACCGATCGTGGAACGCAAAGAACCCGTCAGTGACGCTGTTCGCAACGTCGACGTCATCTGCTGCGCGGATCGTCAGCACCGGCGCGGCACCGGCGACAGAACCGCCGACCCGATAGGTCATGTCGACGAACCGGTTGAACAATTGCGTTTCGTTTTCAAATGCCTTGCCGGGCGCATTGGGCACGACCTGATATCGCGGGTTTCCGCTCGCATCGGGGCCAAGCGGCGAACGCTCGAGCAGCCCTGCCGCGACTGCGCCAGCATAGTTTGTGATAGTCCCCGCACCGAGATTAAGGATCGAGTCCAAAATGATGTCATCGTTGCTCACCAGCTCAATGCCGGGACGCGTTGAAAACGCCCCGAAACTCTGGCCGTTGGCGGCAGTGATGCTGAAATTGCGCACGAAATCCGGAAGCGTTCCAGGCGCGAGATCAGCGAGGAAATTCGGCTTGCCGGTTGCAGCAGCATTCAAGCGGACACCATCGGCAGAGATTCCCGAAAACGCATTGCTCGAGCCGATCGCCTGCAGGTCAAACCGCTTGAATGCTTCGATCTCCAGCGATCGTGCCCCGCTGATCAAAGCGCTGTTCTGGACATCGACGGTATTGCCCGCGCCGATCTGCGCGCGAAACGTAACCGCGCCACCCTTGTCTGCTTCGGCATAGCGGTAAGTCGTGATTTCGCCACCGGTCACAGGGTCCTTGGCGAATTGCGAGACGAGACGATAGCCCGGACGCAGGGCGCTTACATTGATTTCGGCGCTTGATGCCAGCGTAGATTCAAGCCTGATTGAAACCGGATCGGCGACCGTCGAAACCCGCCCACTGCCGAGCGTCACATTGCCTGCCGTAGCAACGCGGCTATCGAGTGCGCTATAGCCGGAAGTCGTGGCGACAAGCTTGCCTGTCGCTGCCAATGTGACCCCGCCATTACCATAAAGCGCGATATTGCCACCATCGACCCGCGCTGCGTTATAGCGCGGATCAGAAGGACGGAGAGCCGTCACGTCGTCCCCCGAGGTGTCGATCGTCCCGGCAATCGTGATGAGACCTTGGCCTATCGCGGCGTCATCGGCGGTTAGCAGCACGCTGCGCGCGCTCAGCTTTTGAGCAGCGTTCAAGGTCAGGTTGCCGGTCCCGGTTCGGATGGCGAGATCACCACCGAACGCGCTGCCGTTTTCGGCGACAAACGCGGCAAAGTCGAACAACGTCGAACCATTGGCTATTCGGGCCGCGTCGACCGTTAGTGAAGAAGTGCGCGCTGTTCCAGCAGCCATGCCGGGATTGAGGGTTGCAGCAAGGTTGACCGTTCCCCGCGTCGCAATGAGGTTCAGAGCACCAGCTTCGCCGGTTCCATTATCGACAATCAAGCGCGTCGTCGCAGCAGCGTCGATGCCGCCTGTGGTCGAAATCAGGTTGATGTTTCCGGCGTTTGCGGAGATCAAAACGGGATCGCCAGCGTCCCCGAACGATTTAGCATAGCCCGGCGTCGCAAGTGTCGTCGCGCCGGCGAGCACAATCGAACCGGTCGACCGGATATCAATCAGTCCCGACGTCGCACGCAGATAAGCCCCGTCAATCGAAGCACTCTTGACCGGCGCATCCTTTGACCCGATCGCGATTCTCGCGCCCGGCGCTTCCTGCCCAACCGGCAAAACAACGGATTGCGCAAGCGCCGTCATCGTGAAAGCAGCGTCGGTCAGAATCTGGAAATCAGGCCGCACGTAGCCATTGCGCAGATCGGATGCTGTTCGATCGATCAGGAATGGCGTTTTCAGAGTCAGCGATGCGGCGGGCGCCGTCACTTCGAAAATGCCCGCGCCTTCAACGAACATGCCATTGCTGGCGTTCAATGTAACCGACTTGTCAAAACCGTAAGTACCGAACGTTCCGGATCCAAAGGCAATGCTGTTCGCGTCGATGATCAAGCTGTTGCCCGCTCTGCCGCACGCAAGCACCCCGCCTGCGGTACAATCAGCGAGGGCCTTGCTGCTGTTCGTGAGCGTCAGATTCTTTGCGGTGATTGACAGCGTTGACGGTGTCGTCGCGGCGGCGCCGGTCAATGCAGTAAGCGACAGCCCTGGCGTGTCCAGGCGCAGGTCGTTGAAAACATGCGGTGTTGCTGCACTGAACCGCACCACGTCGGGCGATTTCAATGTGAGACTCGCTGCTTTGGCAAGCGTTGCTTCGACACCGGCTTCGATAAAGTTCTTGCCGAATTGCAACGCGTCACTGCTCACAGTGATTTTTGCGGCGTTCAGCACCGCATTCTCGTCGATCTTGAACGTCCGGCTCGAATCGATTGTCAGCGCGCTGCCGTTGATCGTGGCAACGCCAATCGTCAACTCACTCGGCCTTAAGGTGTTACGGAGCGCAAAATCACCTTGCCGCTGAACCAGCCGTTCGGTCCCGCCCGCAACCCGAAGAACTGCGCCAATGCCGCTGAAATCGAATAGATCGCTCGGTAGCGGCGTTGCATTCGATCCAACAATATAATCGCCCGTGCGTGCGTCACCGGTGATCCCAGTCGCCGTCAAGACAGCACCGTCGCGCATCGTCAAGCGCGAGCCCTGTCCTGCGACAGCGAAGATCAGCTCAGGCGCCACAAGATTCACTTGGCTGTCGATGTCGATCGTGTCGGCCAGAACACCGAGCGTCGTTGTGCCGTCCGCATTATCGGTACGCTGCCCGCCGATAAGAAGGCTACTGGCGTTGAGTTTCGCCAGCGTTTCGGTTGTCAGCGTGAGAACGCCAGGCGCAGCCACAACAGGAGTTGCTGCACCGGTGAGGCTGATGTTTTTGCCACCGATGTCGATCTGCGCACCGCGGCCGCCAGCTGCTGCGCCGGTTTGGAACAGCCCGGCGACTTTCAATTCAGTCAGGGGACTGAGGATCGTACGCGCGGCGTCGATCGGTAAACGCGGCACGGCACGGTTCTGCTTTGCGGCAAGAGCAACGAACTGCGCGGTGCCCAGCGTGGTTTCGATCCGCGACGAACGACGAAAAGTTTCATTGCTCTGTAGCGTGAACGATCGTCGCTGCGACTCTGCTAAATTCAGTCCAGCTGTCGAGTAAGTTCCACCGACGATCACACTGCCATCGCGCAGCGTGGTCGCCGTGCCTGGAATTGGGGGGAGCGCACCAACATTTTCGACGACGCGCAAGGCACCGAGCTCGGGGATCAGCGCGTAGTGCGCTGGAAGCAGAATATATTCGCCGGCGGCAAGACCGGGGCTCGCGTCGATCGTAATCGCACGTCCTGCCGACCCGCCATAAATGTTGCGACCATCCGCACCCTGATAATCGGCGGCATAGACCGGATCGAATTTGGCGATCTTGTCGGCCTGATCCTTAGGCAGGATTGCATAGACCTGACGTTTATCGGCGTACTGAAAACCCGCATTGCCGCTGAAACTATCAGGATTAAACCGATCAAGCACATCGCGCGACCCGCCAGTACCCGAAACGAATTCATAAGCGAATATTTCACCACCGCCACGACCATCGATGGTAGCGCCAGCCGACACATTGATCGTACCACCGCTCAGGTCGAGCTGGCCAACAGGCGGGGCGGTAAGATCAGCTGTACCATTCGGCGAAAAAAGATAGCTCGTGAGGTCGGTCGTGACACCGTACGGCACAGTCTTGCCCGCGCCGGAAACCGACGTAACGCTGCCCGGAACGAAATCGAGCGATTGCGTCGCCGGCGCAGCAGCATCGCTGAAATTGGAGCCAAGCGTAAGCTTTCCGAGTGGTGCGCGCAGTGTGCCGCCTTGCACAATCTTCGCGGCGCGCACTGTAACCGCCGAGCCTGCCGAATACGCATCTGACGCAATGGCACCGGGTTCGGCAAGAAAAGTGATCAGCCCATCGGCAGCCGAGGACGTGATTGCAAACGGCGTCGACAGATTCGTGCGGCGCGTGTTCCCCGCATCGGTTACCAAGACGGGCAACTCATAGTCTATTTGGGCATTGCCGGTTCCTGTGGTGGCATAAATCTGGCCGGCCGAAAACGTCATGTCTCCGTTGCTGGCGACGCCGCCAATCAAGCCGGGCGCTGTAATGCCATTGAATTCGGATTGCTTCCCAATCAGTCGGATATCACCTTTTGACCGGAAGGTGACACTGGTCCGTGGCGCGTCGGCCACCGTACTTGAAAAACTCACGTTTCCAACAAGGTCGAGGTTCCTGGACGCATTGAACTCAAGGGTTCCCACCCCCGTGCCAACCGGCATTGGCCTGACGATCGAATTGAGCACTTCATTTGTGCGTGCCAACCGAACGAACGGTGCATTGACAGTGAACGAAGCTCCCGCGGCGGCGATGACGGCTGGACCGCTCGTCTGCAACTCGAACGACTTGCCGAGCGTCAAATCGACAGACCCGCCGACGCCGTCAACAGTGAAGCCGTTGTACGCGACCAGCGTGTCGAACCCGGCTCCGCTCGCGCCAATCTGGCTCGAGAAGAGAACATTGTCGGCACGCACGCCCGTATCGGTTTGCCGCATCACAGGATCGAGCCATTCGAGCGTTCCCCCCTCAGCAAGCGGCGCGCCGCCCTGCGCGGTTATTGCGCTGCCACCGAGCGTTCCGCCGCCCAGCAGGCTTAAACGCCCGCCATTGCTCCACTGCAGGCTTTTTGCGTACGTCGATGGACCATCGGGCACATCAAACGAAGCAGAGGCTCCGCGCAAATCGATTGTCGAGCCTGGAAGCGCATTCAGCTTCTGCGCAAAAAGAGTATCTGCACTCAACGGCGAGCCGCTTGGTTCGCGAGTCAGGATAACCGGGCCCGTCGCGATTGTCCCGCCAGCGATGACCCGGCCGGTGAGCTGCAACTGACCCGTGGGAAGCAACGGCGGACGCGGGTTGAGCACTGCCGTCCCCGACAAGTCGGTTATGCTGCCCGCGGCGAACCGGATGCCCTCATCGGCGTCCAACCTGCCGAGAAGATACAGATTCTTGTTAAAGAACTGACTGGCAAAGACGTCTTTGTTCGTCAGGCGCGTGGCACGCGCGACATCACTGAACAGGATCGCGCTGGTTAACGCGCTTTCGCTATACGGGCCGTCGCCGGTCGCGCCTCCAAAGATTTCGCTCAGTCCGTTGCCGCCGAATGCTGAATCACGAATACCGAACCCGAAACGTGTTGCGCGGGCAGCCTGTTCGGGCGAAAAACGCTGGATAATCGAGCCACCAGCAATGCGAATGGTACCCGCGTTGAGCAGCTTCGATACATTTATGGTCGCGCCTGCCGCGCCAACGATCGTGCCACCTGCTTCAACGTCAAGCTCAGTCAATCCGCCAAGACGCAAATTCGCTGCCCTTTGATCGAAAGCGTCGGTCGGTTTTACCGGTGTAATGAACGAAAGGTCGCCCCCGGTCTGGAGCGCAATCAATCGAGCTGACGTTGCCGTATCGACCAGCGGCGAGCGAACCCATTGGGTCAGATCAAGCGTATCATTGGCCGCGACACGATACAGGCTTGTCTGCGCGAAATAGGATGAACCGGTCGTGCCGCTGAACAGGTTCTTTACGACCTTTGAATCATTCACGGACAAATCGAGTGTCGCAAATCCGGTCTTTTGAAGAAAGTCCAGCCCGACGCCCGCGCCGCCCGGCGTAACGTCCGAACCCATACTTATCTTTGGCGCAACCAGCGTAAACGTTCCACCACCAGCGAAGCCGAAGCCGGTCAGGCTCCTTGCTGAGAAGCGAACTTCAGAAGTCGGATCATCCGGTAAAATCAAGGTCGGGAACAACTCGCCACCGACGACATACGGTGAAACGGCAACAGGATAAACCGTAGCAGAGCCGCTTGTCAGTGAGCGCCCTACGGGCGTGGCATAGCTTGTGCGATTGATGAGCGAGATGTTGCCGCCCTTGGCCGTGAGCTGCAATCTGCCAGTCGAGTTCACATACCCACCCGAAGAGACATCGAGCATCGCCTCGTCAGCGACGACCAAGCTGCTGTTCGAAGCCACGGCGCCTAATGTTGTGAAGCTTATGGACCCCCCATCGGCATAGCCCGCACCTGTCGTTTCGCCAGCGAATTTGCCGAAGTCGTTCACCCACAAGCCTGCGGCTGATAAAGCACCGACGACGACGATGTCTGCAAGACGCGGCGGATTTGTCAGTGACGGCACCGGCTCGACCTGGAAGGCCGAGCCTGTGCCGTTATTTCTGCCAACGATGGTGGCCGCTATCGTGCCCGACGGTACCGTGATCTTGCCGTCGAGCGTGATCGTCCGACCGGCGATGACTGAAAGCGCACCACCGTTGGCGAGGCGAACATCCGTGTCTGCCGCGAACGAGACCCTGCCGCTAGAGTATAGCGACAGGCTCGACAAACCGGAATCGAGGATCGCCGTATCCGATAGCAATATTTCCGAAAACGGGCGAGCAACGGCCGATCCATTGCCGTTATAGATAAGAATATCGGCCCCGTATGACGCATCGCTTGCAGTCGCGTCGCGCCTTCCTGCCGACACGATCAAAGCGCCGCTTGAAGCCAATTGTGACGCGGTTGACTGAAGTTTGCGCAGGTCGCCTGAAATATTTGATGCCCGGGTGCCACGTATGCCGCCTGCCGATTGGCGCACGCCCGCAAAAGCGCGGCCGTCCAGCAAGCCTTCGATCGTCATTGTCGTCGCCGTCAGGCTTAGTGCCCCCGCATCGCGGCCTTCGTCATAACCGACTTCGAGCCGACCGCCTTGTAATAGTGAATTGGCAAAGGTGCGCGAAACACCGAATTTCGCCTGAATTTCGGTAAAGCCGTCGCCGACCGCGATATAGTCGTCGTTCGGGTCCGCTTTGCCAATCTCTACAATTCGTCCGTCGGAAGTCAGCAACTTGCTCGACCGCACAAAGCCGTCACCAAAGCGGACCCAGCCCCCCGAAAAATCGATCACCGAACCTTTGGCAATATTGATTGTTGGCGCTTGGAGCGGCGTGATATTGCCAAGCGCCGCGCTCGCCAGCTGCGTCGTCGCCGTAGCGACCGCCATACTCACCGTGCCGCCGGGCGTCATCAGCTCAGCTGCTGTTACAGGTATCTGGCTCGCAGCGCTGCCCGCCTCGATGAGCGGCGAGCCGACCCACGCAACGCCATCATTGCGCACGCCCGAAAGTCGCGGATCGAGGTAAATCGTTGCGCCATTGAGCGTGAAATCACCATTCGTCGTCAGTTCGCGGTAAGTTGGCGTGTCGCGCAATTCGTTACGCTTCAGCGGATCGATCATCAGGCTGTTACGCGACGGATCGATCAGGAGGTCCTTGACCCCGCTCACATCAATAATAGCGCCCGCGAGGACGTCGATGCTGCCGAGCGAAAGCGGCTGATAAATCGGCTGAGTCAGGTTGGGCTCGATAAAGCCCTTACCACCCACGACCACATCGGCATTCGGCGCGAGCAATAGCGATTTTGCGTCAAATCGAACGGCAGCAGGCCCAAAGAACGATGCGGCGAGCTGGCTGCTGTTGACCTCATCGAATCGCCCTCTGGAGAGGTAGATATTGCCGATTTCGATTTTCGTCGATTTGAACGCCGGTGGCGCAGCGACCGTGCCGATCGGCACTGTCTCGCCATTGGCATCGGGCGTGACAACGATCCCGCTCGCAATCGTTTCGCTCCCCAATAAAATCGTTCCGCCTGTCAGGGAAATCTTTGCGTTTCGAGCAACGCTCGTGGTCGAGGCAAGCAGCCCCAAGTTCGTGACCGTCCCGCTCTCCCCGGTGCCAAGCGATATGTAACCGCGTGGCACATCGATGAGCCCCGAATTGCTGACAGCGCCGTCCAAACCGAACCATGAGCGCAGCACCAGGCCACGAACGTCCGGACTGATTCCCGTCACAATGTCGGTTGCTGTCGCCGCACCAGTGGAAATCGCATAGCTGACGGCACGCCCGGCCTGCAGGCTGACCTGCCCCTCGGGGACAGAGAGAATGCCGGCATTGGTGACGCTCGGTGCAGTCGCGATGATGAAGCCACCGCCAACAGCATTCACCGTTGCACCGCGATCGATCGTTATTCCGCCCTCCGACGGGATACTCGTAAAATCGTTAACGGTATCGAGAACACTGGAAACAAGATAAATGGGCTTGCCGTCTACGGCGACCGAGCTCTGCAGTCCGGACGCGAGAAACGTCAGATTTCGGTCGGCAATCGTCGCAACCGCATCTTTCAAATTTGAATTTACGTCGGACGGATCGATTAACTTTCGGGTGGTGAAATCACCAATGTCGAGTGAACTCACCAGCAATGAATGGAGATTGACCTGTGAGCCTTTTTCGAAAACGACGCCGCGCGAATTGATGACCGCCACAGTGCCATCGGCCTTGATCGAGCCAAGGATGCGACTGGGCGCCACTGAATTGGCAACGCGGTTGAGTGCGACCCAGCCGGGCTGGGCAACGCCATTCAGCTTCTGCTCGAAGTTCAGCGTCGTGTTCGCACCGACGTCAAAGCGATTCCATGAGAGGATCGCACGGCTGTCGGTCTGGATGATCGTCACAAGCGGCTTGCCGTCCTTGTCCACCTGCGTCGGAAGCGTTGCGCCCTGCCATGTATTCACGCCAGTTGTGTCGAGCGCGGCCAGTGTGCCGGACCGCACCGGATCGAGCCCCGCATCGGCATTACTGCCATCGGCACCCTTAAGACCGTCTCTTACGGCCGCCAGCGCTGGATTGCGGATGGCGGCAATCGCTGCCTTTTGCGCCTCGAGAATTGCGCCACGCATGTTGTTTGCCAGCAGTTGATGCTCGACCGAACGGGCAAGCACTTCGCGCATCCCGACAGGACGCATTGGCACCGCATTCACGGGCGTGACCACCACCGGCGCGACGCCGAGCGACGCCCGCAATGCGGCAAGTTGCGCCTGGGCTGGCGTGGCATTCATCGTCAATGCAAGCGCGGCAAGGCTTGTGCTTTGAAGCAGCCTGTATCCTGCGCGTGAGCCGCGCCCTGCTCGAACCGCTTGAGTGACTTGCATAAGAATATCCGCCCGACATCAAAGAAAATCGAAGCGTTACGATTCGATTACCGAAAGATTAGGAGCGTTATGTTGCAGTCTTTTGAAGTTAATTGGTCACTCGGGAGCGTCTCGTTCCGGTCGTCCGGAAACGAGACGCTCCCGAGCCTTTTAGAATTTCGCTTCGAGGTCGATCTGCAAAACGTCGATTGCCAATGGCTCCAGGCCCGAAATCTGGTTGGCACTCAACCAGCGACCGCCAATCGTGACCTTGTCAAAGATGCCGTATTTGCCGCCAACGAAATAACCTTTTGCGTTCGTGCCGCCCAAATGGAAATTGCTGTCTGTCAGGCTGTCGAGCACCGCATCCGATTCGAGATAGCGATAACCGGCCGTCGCACTCCATTGGCCACGCTTGGCAACATCGTCGTAACCGACCGCTACCTTGACGAGATAGCCGGATGGTCCGCCGGCGAACGCCCGGGGATTAACGGCTGCGCACAACGTCGTCCCGCCGGCGCCGCCATTGTTATAAGGCTCGCCAGCGACGCCGTAACGACAAATGTCGCTGCGCTTGAACGACATGTTTCGGAGATAGTTGCCATTAACGGTTACAAAAGTCTTGGTGCTGAGGGGGACACGGACAGAGGCGTTGATGTCGACAATGTCATAATCAAACGCCAAGCCAAGTAGCTGGTTTAAATCGCCGGGAAGCGCGCGCGTTGCATCGGGATTGATGACGATGTTACGCAACCCGAACACTGTATTTCCCTTGCGCAGCGAAAAAGCCCTGAATGAATCTGTCGAACACTCGGTTGCACCAAGATACAGCGCGCACGGCTCCGAAAACTGGCCCTGCACGCCCTGAAAGCTGTGGTAAGCAGCGCTCACGCTCACCTTGATGTCATTCGCGATCGTCGCTCCTGCTGTGATCTGCCCGGAATAGAGATATTTCACCGGAGCTTTGCGCTTGACCTGTTGCGTGTTCGGAAAGTCGCTCGAGTTAAAATCAAGTGGAAAAGCGCCGCCGCGGATCGCGAGTTCGACGTTATCCCCGAGCAGTTGACCACCATTGAATTCCGCCGCCACGCCATCGAAGCGGACATCGTCGTCGAACAACAGATCGGTCGACACAAATGGATTGGGGAAACGCCCGAAGCTTGATTCGAAAAGCTCGCTCGGCGCGAGCTTCAGATAGGCCTGATCGAGCCAGATGTTTCGTTTAGCCAGCCCGCCGCCGAGCGATTGGTTGGTCGAGATCGGACTGTTGTCGTTGCCTGTTGCGACAGCCGTCACAACGCTGACACCGCCGCCGAGTTCGGCCTTCAGTCCAAGCCGAGCGCGGATGCGTAAGCGGTTGACTCGATCAACGGTCGAATTGACATAGGGAATCGAAAGCGCGGTCGTAATCGGGAAAGGTCCGGTCGCATTGATGCGAGCGAAATCGAACACAAAAGGCGAATTCGCTTTTGAATAAAGATCCGACTGCGACCGAAAGCGGAAATCGCCGAACAAGCTGATGCGTTTCGTCCAATCCGGCGCAGTCTGCCCCGGACTTGCCCAGCCCTCGGTCTTGGCTTGCGCCAAAACCTCGGTGCGAATTTCGTCGCGAATCTGATTGCGTACTGTTTCGGGAATATACGGCACACGAATCGCGCCTGGTGCGGCATCGGGCAACGCTGCGCTGGCAGTTTGAGACGGAGCAGCCGCACGCGCCTTGACAGCTTCGGCTTCGGCCTGCGCCATGAGCGCGTCGCCTGCATCTTTTTTCAAAATACCCTGCTTCACGAGCAGGCGGACGAGATTGACCATTGCGCTTTCGGATGGTGCCGTGGTTGTGGAAGCTTCCTGTGCGTGAACCGCCCCCGTCGCAGCGACCGTGACGAGCATACTGCACGTCAGGAGCCGCAGCCGTTGCATTGTTGTTGCAGCAGTCATGATCAAT
Source organism: Sphingomonas sp. (assembly GCA_031412595.1). Lineage (GTDB taxonomy): Bacteria > Pseudomonadota > Alphaproteobacteria > Sphingomonadales > Sphingomonadaceae > Sphingomonas_O. The sequence goes on from JANODH010000182.1 coordinate 12,510, forward strand.
TCCTCTTTGCTTTCCGCGCCACGGCGGCAGTGTTCAACATTGCACTAAAAAGATCGGCGACCGGTCACGGTCACGCGCTGGGGAAACTTCACTTGGGGCGGCGGCACATCGAGGCCGCGCGTGCTTTTCAGTATTGCCAGCAAAAGCTGGTCTCGCTTCGCATCACCTGTCGAACTTAGAAGATCGGCGCTCGTCACTTGCCCAGCGCTGTTAACTGAAATGGCAAAAACGGCTTTGAACGCGAGCCGGTTTACCTTGTCGTTGTCGAGAATGCGGTCCTGTAGCTCGCGCCCTAAATTTCCGCGATACATTGCATCGCTGAACCCGCCACCGCCACCGCAAGGTGGTCTAAGGCAGGTGCCGGCAGAGCCCGTGCCGCCCATCCCGCCGCCTTTGCCTGCCGACAGTCCGAAGCTGTCGCTCCCTGCCGAAGGTGCGGCATCCATCTGCATCGGCGCGGGGGCATCGGGTTTGGCTGCAGGTTCGGGCGACGGGGTCGGCGTTTCAGTCGGTTCGGGCGGTTTTTCTTGCGGCTCGGGTGGCGGCGGAGGGGGCGGCGGGGGCGGTGGCAGCAAATCGGGCGCAGCCGTGATTGTCCGCTCGTCCTTCGCCTTTATCGTCACGGGCACAGTCAACTGACGATAAACGAACCAGAGCATGCCGAGGATGAGCAGTCCGCCGGCCAGATAGGTCAGCCAGCGCTTTCCATCGCTCTCACCCGGAGCCTTGAAGGCAGCTGGCTCGGCCACGCGTCGGTCCCTCTCGCCTCAGGCCGCTGCCGGTTTGCCGGTAACCAGCCCGACCTTGCTGAGGTCGAGGCGGCGGCATAAGTCGAGCACTTCGGTGATCTTGCCGTATTGCGCCGTCTGGTCGCCCTTGAGCACGATCGGCAAATCGGGATTCGATGCCTTTTTGCTGCGTAGTTGCGCTTCGAGTTCGGGCAGCGTCACGGGAAAGGCGTCCATGAAAATCTGCCCTTCGCTGTTGACAGTTATCGCGACTGTCTTGGGCTGGACTAGGCTTTGCGCTGCCGACGCCTTGGGTAGATCAACTTTAATCCCTTGCACACTCGCGGTCGCCATCAGAATGAATATGACGAGCAGCACATAGGCCAGATCGAGCATCGGCGTGATGTTGATATCGTCGTAGGCCTTGCGACCGCCACCGGCTTTCATGTCGTGGGCTCCTTCTTTTCGGCCATTATTCTGCAGCTATCTTGTAGGGCGGCGGCGTATGCGCGGCATCGGCCTGAACCTCGGCGAGCCGCGTAATGAGTCGATCGACGAACACGCGCATGTCGTCAGCCAGCTTGCTGATCCGACCGTTAAGGTAGTTATAGCCGAACAGCGCAGGGATCGCGGCTGCAAGGCCAGCGATCGTCGCCAGCAATGCTGCTGCAATTCCGGGCGCAATCGCATTCACATTGACGTCGCCTGCCATCGCCACACCGCCGAACGTGCTCATCACGCCGATAACAGTGCCAAGCAGCCCGATGAACGGTCCTCCCGAAATTGCGATCGTCAGGATGACCATCAAGCTGTCGAGCTTCTGGTTTTCAGTGACCGCCACCGCGTCAACCGCTGCGCGCATTGCTTCGACGGCCTCGCCCGACAACGCCCGGTCGCCATGCGTGCGCTTACGAAGCTCCAGCTCCTCGATACCCTCTTTGTAGAGACGGCCGAGCGGCGACTTGTTGATGTACGTCACTTCCTGCGGCGTGATGCCTGCGATCCGATCCACGGGCACCAGTTCTTCATGCATCTCGCGGAATCGCTTCATGAACACTTTGTTGCCGCGATCGGCAGCGTTAAGGTAAGTGATCTTCGACACCATGACCCCGACCGCGCCTGCGAGCAGCAGCATGCACAGCGTAATGATGCCGATGTCGAGTGAATGAATCTTGCTCAGAATGAACCAAAGCACACCACCGTCGCCGCCTGCTTCCTCGGCGCTCTCAGCAACGCCGACCAACTTGGCGCCCGGACCTTCGGCATTTGCCATTGCCAACACCATGTTGGCGGGCCGCGCAACTTTCGACAGCCGCACTTCATCCATTTCACCGGTGAAAGGCCGCCCCTCTGCGCCGCCTATACTGATTGGCCCCATCAGCGCCGGAAGCGCGACTGATGCTGCACCTGCTTCAATGCCATTGATATAAAGGCGGACAGTCTCGCCATCGGCAATAACCGCAAGGTGGCTCCATTGTCCCTGCTTGAGCGCGTTTGTAGCCTGGGTCCTTGCGCCGCCGAGCGCCACGAAAGGTGCGCCGTTGCTCATCCCGATGATCATCGCACCGCGAGCAAAGAACGCTGCCTCGCCGACGAGCTGGTCAGGTTTTATCCAACTCGAGAATGTGAACTGCGCCCCCGCAGGCATTGCCAGCGATGGCGAATCGTTGATCATCAGCGCACCCTGTCCTGGGAAACGCGCGCCGCGTCCGATTACCGAACTGTCGTTGACGCTGACCACGGGACTTGCCGAATTGTTGGCGTTCGCCGTTGCGTCACCCGCTGGTTGCCCTGCCGCACCGCTGAAATGATAGACGGCGAGATGATCGGGATCGAACGATCCCTTCACATCATCGCCAACCGGAGCGTTGGCATTGCCGAAATAGAGCCAGAGCTGCTTCTTCTCGCCGCCGTTGAGCGCGGGGATCGAAACCCAGACGTTGGCAATTCCCGTGGCCGGGTCATAGCTTTCGATATGATACGGCAGTGGGGTCTTGTCGTCCGTATCGACGACACGCAGATCGGCGCCGTTTTTTGCTGCCTGCGCAAATGAAAAATTACCTTCGGTCAGCCGCACCAGCACGACAGTGCGCCCGACCGTACCGCTCATGTTCACGCCAGACGGCGAGGTGTCGACTGTTACTGACTTGCGATACGTCCAGTCATCGTTCCACCATGCGTGCGCGGGACTGGTCATCGCCATCAACGATAGCAACAGTGAAACGAAGAACTTGGTCATGGCTTGTCCCCTGATCATGCGCACAATCTAAAATTCGCTTTTGGCGCTGAACGTTATCCGCGGATCGCCCTTGCGCACGTTCGTCGTCGAATTGATCGGCACGCCGACGACAAGTTCGCCTGAAAACCGATTGAACAGCTTTAGTCGCGCACCGCCTCCGACACTGCCGATCTTGAATTCTTCACGCTCGTCGAGCAGCGGGCTAATAACGCGGGTAAAGCCGGACTCCGCAAAACTGAAAAAGCGAAATTCGTCGACGAACGAGCCGAGATAGGTTGCGAGCGATGGCGTCCGGAATTCGATCGATCCGAAAAAGCCGTTATCGCCGACGATTTCGGACTGGAAATAGCCCCGTATCGTCGAGGTGCCGCCCAGCCCGAATTTTTCATTCGTGACAAGGCGAGCATCCGCATATTGGCCGGAGAACTTCGCAACAGCGACCCAGTCGCCTTTGAACGCTGTGTTATAGGTCAGGTCGAGATTGATGTGCGAAAAATTCTCGATGCTGTCGACATCCTTGGCACGAAAACCTTCAATAACGTCGCATTCTTGGATGATGTTTGGATTGCGGCAGCGCTCGCGTTTCAGAATGCGCAGGCCCAGCGTGCTGTTGAGGTTGACTTCGAGCTGATCGGTTTCGGTCGCCTCTGAAAAGCTGTAACCCAGGACCAGCGGGACATACTCGATCGGCGAATTGCTGACCAAAGCGCCTTTGGCGATAATATCCTGTTTGAAATTCTTATAATCCAGCCCGATGCTGAACCCGTGGTCGGCTTTGCTTGTTGGCAGCTTGTAGATTGCGCGGCCGCTGATCTGATAGCCGTTACCAAGAACATTGGTGCCCCCCAGCGCGGCGACATCGCTGTTCGATCTGTAGCCATAGGCAACGAGGGTCCATGGCGTGTCGAACAGCGGTGCCGAATAGCGTGCCGAGACAATCGAACTGTCGCGTTTGCGCGCCGGCGCCAAGACGAACCCAACCGTCACGGTATGCCCCGCGCGCCACAAATCAGTGTAACGGGCACTGCCGGAAAGCCGCAACGGCTTGGTATTCGGACTGTTGTCGTTGTTGAGTTCGAAGGTGGCGTGCAATGGAAACTGGTCGCGGACCCTTATTTCAGCGTCGATCGTGCCCGGGCTGGCACCTGCCTTGAATCGCGGCGTAAGCAAGCGGTCGGGGTAGCGATTGGCTGCGTTGATTTCGGCCTGAAGCGCTTTGAAATCCAGCGGTTTCCCGGGCGTGACCGAAGAAAGGCTTCTTACAACCGCCTTTTCCGAATGATATTTGTTGTTTGATACCGTGACTGTGCCCACGGGAACTTCGTTCACCTTAAGCTGAACAAGGCCCTGCGCGAAGACAGCATCGAGTTGCGGCGGTGTTTCGACGATCACCGCTTCAAATCCGCGAGCCGCATAAGCGTCTTGGATGGCTTTGCGCGCGCTCTCGACATCAGCCGACGATTTGTCCGGGCCGACGAACGGATAGATGGCCTTTTCGATTTCGCTTGCCGTCAACTGCGTGACACCGACGACATCGATTGCCCGAATGGGGAAGGACTGGGGTGCAACAATCGTTGCGGGTTGCTCGGTCGGGTTGACGGGCGCCCCGTCACTGACTCTCCCACGTTCCGCCTGCACAGGTTGCAAGACTGTGGACGGTCCTGGAACCGGGATATCGCCTTGCTGCGCCAGCACCGGCGCACCGCAGACCATCGATGCGACGCGGAGGACAGCGCGCAGCGAAGGCATGGCCAAGGGACATGAAACATTAAGCATCTAAAGTGCGAGGTCCCCAAGCGTTTCTGGATCGGCGCGGCTGCCAGAACGGGACATGTGCATCGCAATTGTTTAGCTTTTGCGACTCTCAACATTTCGGCGACACGATGCTGGTCATGCCAGAGTCACACAGGCTGCTTAACGCCGTGAATGTCTGCAGGGGTCGTTGACTACTTTTATGTTATCTAAGATTTTGACCATCGTTTCGGCAGCGGCGCTTGGCATTGCAGGTTGTGGAGCTGCTGCAGTGCCCGATGCGGCCACGAAGATACCGTCACGAACATTTCGCTGCAAACTCGGTCATGCTCTCAATCTCGATCCGGCCAAAGAACAGCGGATGGACGAAATCAGGTATGAGGGGTCACACGAATTTGCAGTATTCATTCCGGCGGCAATTTCGCGCGGAAAACCGGCGCTTGATTCCGCCGATCCAACAAGCGCAGCCGACCCCGCAACGCGGGTACTTGCCGATCCTTCTGGGCTGCGCCGCGGCGTTCCGGCGGGTTTTGCCCGTATTGTCGATTTATGGCCGGAACGCGTCGAACTGACGCAGACAATCGAGCGCCCGCTCGTCCATTTCATGGTCATCAACCAAATCGATGAAACGACACGCACCGCTAATCTATTCATGACAACAGCGACAGATGTCGCGTCGATGAATCTCAAAACCGTTTACCAAGGCCGATGTCACTACGCGCTTGGTGCGCGTTAGGTTGGCAACGCATGAACCTCCGCGATGATCGTGGTCTTACCTTGCGGCTGCGGCGCACTGGCTTTGCGTGACGACGTCATCGAGTTCGACCCGTCGCCGTACCCCGTGACCGATGAAGGATTGTTCAGTGGTTAGTTTCGACGGCTTTGGTCGAGCACGGGATGACAACAGTGACGGTTTGAACGCCGGGCCCGACTTGCGCACGCATTACGCATCACTTGAAGCTCTATTCCGCGCGCGGGCAATCCTGACTGACGAAGCACTGAAACGCGCCCTTGTTGTTCAGCGCGGTAGCGGGGAGCGCCTTGATGCTGTGCTCACACGGCTTGGTCTGATTACCGAACAGGGCCTCGCTGACGTGATTATCGAGGCGACCGGCTTGCCGTTTTGTGCGCAGGATCGATATCCGCTAACGGCAGTCGGCGGAGTGGAACTATCGCTTGCGTTCTTACGGGATAACCGTTGTGTTCCGATTGGGTTCGACAGCGCGTTCGCACGGGTCGCCGTCGTCAATCCGTTCGATCCATTTCTCGAAAAGTCGATGGCATTCTTGTTCGGTAGACCGATCACGCTCGTCATCGGCCGCGGTAGCGACATCGATGCAGCAATCGACAGGCTCTACCGCAGCGATACGCCCGAGACCGAAAGCGAGCCCGATGTCGAAGGAGAAGACCTCGAGCGTCTGAAGGACCTTGTCAGCGATGCACCTGTCATCCGCGCGGTCAATCGAATGATTGCGATGGCAACCGATGCGCGTGCATCGGACATTCATGTGGAGCCGACCGAAGACGGCTTGGCGATCCGCTTTCGTGTTGATGGCGTTTTGCGCGATATGCCGCCGCTGCCAGCCGCAATGCGGGCATCGATCGTGTCGCGCATTAAAATCATGGCTGCCCTAAACATCGCCGAACGCCGCTTGCCACAAGACGGGCGGTTGCGCCTCGCGGTGCGCGGGCATGAAATCGATTTGCGTGTCGCGACCGCGCCGTCGATCCACGGCGAAAGTGTCGTGATGCGCATTCTCGATCGCTCCAAGCTGGCGCTCGATTTTGCGACGCTCGGCTTCTCCGACACGCTGACAGCGCAACTGCGTATCGCAATACACGCGCCCCACGGCATTGTTCTTGTGACCGGCCCGACCGGCAGTGGCAAAACGACGACGCTTTACGCAGCGCTGGCCGAACTCAACCAGCGCCAGCGCAAATTGCTGACGGTCGAAGATCCGATCGAGTACCGATTACCCGGCGTTGTGCAGACGCAAGTCAACCCAGGAATCGGCTTTACCTTCGGGGCGGCGCTACGTTCCTTCCTGCGCCAAGATCCAGATGTCATGATGGTCGGCGAGATCCGCGACACCGAAACCGCTGAAATCGCGGTGCAGGCAGCCCTGACCGGGCACATGATCTTGTCGACGCTTCACACCAATACGGCACCCGGCGCAGTAACGCGCCTGCTCGACATGGGGATCGAGCCGCTGTTGTTAAGCACTGTGCTTACTGCCGTCGTCGCGCAACGGCTCGTCCGCAGACTCTGCCCAGCGTGCCGCTCCGAACGGCCGACTGAAGATGCGATTGTTCCAATATTCGAAAAGGCGGAGATCGCTGCGCCCAAACATGTCTGGCATCCGGTCGGCTGTCCGCAATGCAGCGGCACCGGTTATGCAGGACGCATGGCGATCTTCGAACTTTTGATTATTGATCAAGAGATCGCCGCCTTGATCCTTGCGCGGCAGGATACGCGCGCCATCGCTGCGGCGGCGAGCCGAAAAGCGATGCGTTCGCTGCTCCACGACGGCCTGCGCCGGGCGGCAGAAGGCGTTACTGCCGTCGAGGAAGTGCTCCGCGTCGTGAGCGGAGATTAGCGGCCGTGACTGCGTTTCAATACCGAACGATAATGCCGGACGGAACGTCGCGGCGCGGATCGATCACTGCAAACAACTTGGAGCAAGCAGTCGATCAGGTCCGATCGTCAGGTGGCATTCTCGTTGATGTGCAGCCGATGCACGAGACGGCAAAGGCACGAAGTGCGCAGCCGACTGGTGCTGCAAATGCCGCCTTTGCACTGCTGATCGGCGAGCTCGCTGTTCTATTGAAAGCCGGACTTCCGCTCGACCGCGCCTTGGGGCTGGCAATCGGCAATATCGAGCCCAGGGCTCTCGCCCAGCGTTTTGAGCCGTTGCTGCTCGCGGTTCGTGAAGGACAGCCCCTCTCGGGCGCCCTTGCACAAACGACCGACTTGGTAAGTCCTACAGCGATAGCCATGACCGAAGCCGGCGAGGCAAGCGGAACGCTCCCAGAAGCGTTGACCCGGCTTGCAGAAATGCTGGAACGCGCGGCCGAGCTTCGGCGGCTGGTCATCACGTCGCTGATATATCCGATTGCGCTGCTTGTCATAGCCGTCGGTGTCATCCTGCTGATGCTGCTTGTTGTCGTGCCGCAATTCGAATCGCTGATGGGCAAGAACACAGCCCAGCTGCCTGCCGCCTCGCAATGGGTATTGTGGGCGAGTGCGGCGCTGCGCGCGAATGGTTTGCTTGTCTTGTTCGCACTGATGGTCACGGGGTTTGCCGCGCGCTTCACGCTTGCGAGACCTGCGGCGCGCCAGGCGTTCGATCGGTTCGTACTTCGCGTTCCGCAACTCGGGCCCCTCGTTCAGCGGCTTGATACGGCGCGCTTCGCCCGCACACTTGGTGCGCTTGTCGAAGGGCAAGTCTCGCTGCCCGTTGCCGTAACACTCGCGCAGCGCACAATCCGCAACAGACATATCAATGCCGCGATGTCGCGGATTGCAGACGGCATCCGCGAAGGTGACGGGCTGGCCGCGCCACTTGCTGCGGCCCGGATCATGCCTGATATTGCGATCGGCTTTGTGCGCACCGGCGAGGAATCGTCGCAACTTGGCATGATGCTCAGCCGTCTCGGCGATGTCCTCGATCGTGACGTGAAAGTTCGGCTGACGCGCGTAGTTGCAATCCTGACGCCACTTATCACCGTCATCCTCGGCGCCACTGTTGCGGGTATCATCGCGGCCATCATGTCAGCCATTCTTGGCTTTAACGACTTGGCGATCGCTCAGTGAAACGCCCGTTAGCCAAAGGATTCACCCTTCTCGAATTGCTCGTTGTCATCGCCACTGCGGGCTTGATCGCGGCGATCGGCTTTCCTGCAATTGACAAATCGATCAGGTCTCGTGCGTTCAACACGGCAGCGGTGCAGGTCGAACTGGCGGTTCGCGAGGCGCAGGCAACAGCAATTCGCGAAAACCGGACTGTCAGGTTGGCACCATTCGTCAAAGCTGATCCGCGCACGGAAGTGGCATTGTCGCGTGGTGCCTTTCCAGTCGACGTCGATATTGAGCAGCCGGCCGCGCTCCGCTTCTTTCGTGACGGAACGTCGACCGGCGGGACCATTTTCATGGCGTCGCACTCGCTTCGTTTCAGCGTGACGATCGATCCGCTGACCGGCATCATCACGTCGAGGTGGACATGACTTGCCATCGCCGCCGGGAAGAGACCGGTTTCGGCCTGATCGAGACGCTGATTGCGCTGACAATCATTGCAGCGATCATGGGCGTAACTTTCCAGTCGTTAACGTCCAATGCCCGCGCTGCTCAGGGCATGATAGACCGCCGGATGGCAGTCCTCGTCGCCAAATCGGCGCTCGATGGTGCGATCGGTGCAAATGCGGCAAGCAACGCGCGGCAGGGCGGCATTTCGGGAACGTTACGCTGGCAAGTCGGCGTGCAGCCCTATTTGCCGCGCAGCGGAACCGCGCCCGCGCTCGACCTTGTCATTGTCACCGTCATCCGGGCTGACACCAACCGACCTGTGCTGCAACTGCGCTCGCTAAGGCTTGGGCGCTGATTGTGGCCATCCCCCCCGCTGTTTACCACCGCGATCGCGGCTTCACGCTCATTGAAATGCTGGTCAGCCTCGCCTTGCTTGGTATGGTGGCCGCTCTGTTGCTCAATGGCCTTCGCACCACCAGCATGTTCGGTCAGCGCAGTGCACGACAATTCGGAGCTGATGAGACCGTCATTGCCGCACAGCGCGTGTTGCGCGACCGCATCGAACAGTTGCGGCCGATTGTCGATCCCGACAGTGCAGTCGCGCTGGTGGATGCTGTTGGCGATCAAAAGATGTTTACCTTTCAATCTGTTCCGCTGGCGCGAAGCGAGCCCGACAGTCTCTGGCGCTACCGCATAATTCTGACACCCGCTGGTGATCTGACGCTGCTCACGGCAAATAGCCTTGATGACCGCCACGATTTCATGATGCCGGGATCGAAGGGATGGCAACCAATGACATTGCTCAAAAATGTCCAGTCGTTCGAAATCAATTATTTCGGCGCGCGCCAGACGGGATTGGGCACGTCATGGCAAATCAACTGGTTTCAACGACCGCAGCCGCCTGCACTTGTTCGCCTGCGCGTCGCGTTCAGAGTTGGCGACCGTCGGGTCTGGCCTGATTTGATTGTCCGGCCACGTGCAACGGACAACACTGCATGCAGGATTGACGTGCTCACCGGCCGGTGCGGGGCAGCTTCGTGACGCTCAACGAGCTGCTGAACAGTGACCTCACGACGCTGAGGCAGGAAGCGCAGCGGGGGCTCGATTGGTGGATCGAAGAACTAGCGGCACTGGTGCCGCCGGCGCTCCAGCGCTTCGGCCAGCAAAACCGGCAGGTGCTAACTCTCGACGGAAACGTGTGGCATAATGCCGCAACCGGGGATGCACTTGATCGCGCCCCGAGCAACGATGCGATTATTGGCGTCAGTGATAACCAGGTCCTTGTGCGCGAAGTCACGGTGCCACCGATGTCCGGCAGCGAGGTGAACCGCATGCTTGCACTCGACGCCGGTCGTTATTTCCCTATGCCACCAGACGCCGTATTAATTTCAGCAAATCGCCGTCGCCCGCTGACTGATGAAGGCTTGATGACAGTGGATGTCGCAGCACTGCCGATGACGCAGGCGACGGCAATTGCCGCGGCAATTGCGGCAACAAGTCTCACACCGGCCGCGGTACGCCTGGTACACAATGGGCGCATGGATCCGCGCTTCGATTTTCTCCCGCTGATGCGACGTGTCGGGCTGCTCGGGTCGCATCGTCCGCGGCGTGCATATTGGTGGGCCTTGGTTGCCGCACTCGCGCTGCTCAACATTGCAATGCTATTCTGGCGCGACACGGCTGATATCGAGCGGCTGCAGGCGCTTGTCGATAGCCAGCGGCCGGCTGTAACAGTTGCGCAGCGCATCACGGCGCAGATGCAAGCGATGAACGCACGCGCGCAACACGCCCTGCTGCAGCGTCAACAGCGCGAACCACTGTCGACGCTGGCCGCGATCACACAGGCTGTTCCCGATGGAGCGTGGGTCCAGCGCTACGCTTGGGACGGCGCAACACTCCGACTAACGGGCTACCGTTCTCGCGATACCGATGTCGCAAGTGCGCTCCGCAAGCTTCCAGGGTTTTCCAACATCAAAAGCGCGCAGACCGACTCGATCGCCGAGACCGCGACCGGGCAGCCCTTCGACCTGGTTGCTGAAATCGAGCAACGCTGATGGCAGCGCGCAACCTCACACTGCGCGAGCGCAGACTTTTCGCGATCTTCATTCTTATCGTCGTCGTTGCACTGATCTGGCTGACCATCATTGGTCCGATCGTTTCCGGTTTCAGTGATCGCGCCGCGCAGCGCGCAGTGCTGACCCGACAGTATCAGGCCAACCAGCGCATCGTTGGCTCAATCCAACGGCTGCGGCGGCAGGCCGAGCAACAGCGTGACCAGGTTCGCAACCTTGTCATGACCGCGCCGACCGAGGCAGCTGCGCTTGCGGATCTGCAAGACCGTGTCCAGAGGACGATCGAAAGCGCCGGCGCTGAAATCCGCGCGGTCGACGACGCGGCGGGTGACGAAACGGCAATTCGAACGCGCGCTTCTGCCCGCATGACTCTGGACCAGTTGACCACGGTGCTAACACGGCTCGAAAATGAACCGCCCTATCTTATGGTCGAGTCGCTTGATATTTCTGCGGAGCAGGCTGTGACTAGCGGTCGCCTGGACTTGATGGAGGTTGCGTTTGACGTATCGGTTCCCGTTATCCTTTCCCAGTCGCGCTGAGGGCACAATGCTGCCGAGCATTCTGGCAAGCTTGCTTGCCATCGGAATCGCGATTCAGCTCGTCTCAGCCAAGCGCGAGCCCGACTTGCCGCCAGTGCTTGCCATCAGCACAAATCGTGTCAGCTTCGACATGCCGGCCGTTGCGCCGGTCAGCGTTGCCCCCGTTATCTTCGCCCGGCCACTGTTTGCGCCGCGCCAATCGCTTATCGCTGGCCCCAGCGCTCAGACGCTACCGCTCGGCGGCGCTTTGGTTGCAGGGACAGTCGCTGTTCGCGGGCGCGCCTTTGCCGTTGTCCGGCGTGCCAACGGCACAGTGTCAAACATTCCAATCGGCGGTGCAGTCGATGGCTGGCGACTGGTCGCGCTCAATCCCGAAAGTGGGATCTTCGTCAAGAACAACGTTCGACAGCAGATCGCTTACGGCGCGACGCCAGTGGCAGCGCGTGAAGACGGTGCGCCCGCCGAATGAATCGTGGCGGCAGTTTAACGGTGCAAGTTCGTCCTGCCGCCGAAGCTGGATACGCCCTCGTTGCTGCCGTGGCGGCCATTTTATTTTTTGCAACTGTCGCTTTGGCAGCGCTGACGCTGACCCGGCGTGTCATCGTGACCGGCGCCGCTGAAGTCGAATCAGCGCGCGCCAGTGCGGCTGCGGAGGCCGGGATCGCGCTTGCATTGCGCGGCCTCTTGGCGACCGAAGCGACGAACGCTTTTCCTGTTGACGGCACGCCGCGTCGACTTATTTTCGATGGCAGCAGCCTAGAGATTGTCGTGCGCGACGAGCGCGGAAAGGTGCCACTCAATCTTATCGACGAGACGCAACTGGTGGCGCTGCTCGAATATGCCGGCTTGTCTGGCGAGCCACTTCAGGTTGCACGCCATTCGTTTCTTGACTGGATCGACGATGACGATGAGGCCCGAACGCGGGGGGCCGAACGTGCTTTTTATCGCAAAGAAGGTTTAGCCCCCCGCAATGCGCCATTGCAGACATTACGCGAACTCGGCCGTATTCGTGGCTTTCCACCCGATGTTTTTGCTAAAATTGCTTCGATTGCCACAACCGACTTCGGCAATGGCACGTTCGACTTGCAGACGGCTACACCTGCTGCAATCGCGATCATGTATCCAGCGGGCGATGCCGCCGTCGATGAGATCATACGTAGTCGTCAAGGAAATGGGCAAGTCACTTCGCTAAACTTTGCCGACCGAGCGAGCCGAGTGGCGCGTCCCTTCACGATTTCGGCTACGGCAACCGATCCCTCGGGTGCAGTGGCCACTCGGAGCTGCGTGGTCGAGTTGACCGGTGCGATCCGTCGGCCCTATCTAATCCGGTACTGCGCGTAAGGTTCTTGCGACATCGGAGCGGCAAATCAAATTGAACATTGCACCTGTTTACGTAATCACAACGACGCGTGCGTTAATGTCGCGGCTGCTATTATGTTGCACAGCGATGACTATCATGTCACTTTATACCGGACATAGTGTCGTTTTTTAGGTCGAAAGAAATGCGCAATCATAAAAATTTGCGTGACATAGGCGATGTCGACATGCCGTCGCATGACAGTGATGTCAGAGAGGATTTTGCAGTGTCGCGTTTACCACACGCCATTATTGCGACTGATCAGCGACCTATTTCGATGGCTGGATGGGTGGTAAGTATTTCAATAGGGGCAATAATTTGGACTGCACTTTTGGCGTTTGCGTTTTAATCTTATGACGGCCCTTTGAAAGTCTTGCTTATCAGTAAGAGCCCTTAGCCCAAAGGACGGCCGGGCCTGTCCGCAGTAAGATTGCCATATCGAGCAAGACAGATTTGTTTCGGACGTAGTAACAATCGATACTAACACGTCGGCGGTAAGTAACGTTGTTTCGACCGCTGACTTGCCACAGGCCGGTTAACCCCGGTCGTACTGCACAATAGACATCGAAATATCCGCCATAGCGCGAGATTTCTGCCGCAACGATCGGGCGCGGTCCCACTAAGCTCATCTCGCCTTTGAGGATATTGATCAGTTGCGGAAATTCATCAAGACTGAACTTACGGACGAGCGCACCGAGCCTTGTGATCCGAGGATCGGCGCGAAGCTTCTGGTCACGCGCCCACTCGAGTCGTGCTGCACTTGAATTGAGCAAATGCTGCTGGAGCGCGGCGTCGGCGTTTTTGCACATCGTGCGGAACTTGATGCACGAAAACTCTCGCCCGCCCCGACCGATCCGACGCTGCACGAAGAACAATGGCCCCGGGCTGTCAAAAACAAGTGCGCATGCGAGCAGGCATAGGAAGGGAAATGCAACGACGAGAATCAGCAATGCGCCAATGATGTCAATTGCACGCGACAGTCGCGCCATCGATATCGACGACTTCGATAACCACGGGTTGCTACGGAAATTATTCATCCAGCGATCAAGCAATTGTCTGCGATCATGGTCGTGCGCCGGCTGAGAACTAGGTTCGACATCGCCTTCGATGTCCGGCATATCGTAAACCGATTGACCGACGAGCGTCATCGAAGTCCCCAGATTCAAAGTTGACGGCACCCCTGTTGGAACCGTTAACAAAATCTTTAAGAGGACTGTATGTCGTCAACGTGACAAAATACGATGGCGCCGCAAAACAATATGCAGCCAATATTATGTCAGGTCAAATGTGCAAAAGACGCGTGCCGCCAGTTACTTAATGGCTGCTCAAACGGGGCGTCTGTTCTGCCCGGTTATCATAAACAAAAAATAATGCTGCAGGGCAGCAAGTCACTGATCAAAAATAGCGTTCACCGATTCGGACGGTGTCCCCGGGCCTAATCAGAAGCTTCGCGTCGAGCGGATATGCTTGTTCGGCCTCCCCTTTTTCGCGGTGAATAAAAATGATCTTCTGGTTTGCACGATACGTAAAACCGCCCGCTTTTGCGACAAGGGCTAAGGCGGTTAGCCCTTCGGAATAAACAAACTCGCCCGGACGCGCGACTTCGCCCAGAACATAAACCGGCCTGAAATTCGTCACTTCAACCGAAACTCTGGGATTGCGGACGAATTCTGCACCGAGCCTCGACGCAACCTGATCACGCACTTCCGCCGTCGTTTTGTCCGCCACATTGATCGATCCGAGAAGCGGATAGGCAATCACGCCTGTGCCATCCACCGCAAAATCACCACTAAGGCGCGGCTCGTCGAATACCGATATCCGCAAGCGATCTCCGGTTCCCAGCCGGTAAGTAAATGGCACCGATGCATCGACAGGCTGGAGCACCGTTGGCGCGCAGCCAGCACACAGCAACAAGAGGAAAAATGAAACGATCCGGATCATGATAAAAATCTGCCTGGACAGGTGCGCGGTGTATAACTTTTAGCGCGAGATGTCAGAATAGTGCAACCAATGACGCGCATCGCTCTCTTCAGCGAAACGAGGCTTTGGTAATGGCTGGACCGCAATGATACAAATTGTGGCCGTGCTGGCGTGCCTCGTTTTTTTGATTACATCGGTCGCCGTCCGTGCAGACGTTTCTCCGACAGCTGCAATCGATGAAGCTGTTGATCGGCAGCGTGCGATCGGTTGCCTCGCTACAGCGATTGCCCATGAGGCGGGATACGAACCGCCCGAAGGGCAGCAAGCGGTTGCCGAAGTTATTCTGAATCGCGTGCGCCACGCCGGCTATCCCAAATCGATATGTGGCGTCGTGTTCAGCGGCTCACATCGCCGGACGGGCTGCCAGTTCAGTTTCACCTGCGACGGGTCTTTGAAGCGACGTCTTTCGGAAGCAGTCACGGCAAACACGCAGCTTATCGCGGCGGCAGCTCTTGACGGATTAAATCCGTCACGGGTTCCCGGCGCGACGCACTACCATGCCGATTATGTGTCCCCCTATTGGGCGCCCAGCCTGATCCGGATTGCAAAAATCGGTGCCCATATTTTCTACCGTGGCGCAGGCGCGCGTGACGTAAAAAGCTCCGCGCGCGCTTATTCGCCAGTGGCGGAGCCGCTCATAGTCCGACCGGACGGGCTCGCTCCGGTGGTCGCACAGCCGGGGGAAACGTCGCAGCCCACGACAGGAGCAGCCACCTCGGCTCGATCCGCTGTCGCCTTTGCACCTTGGGGTTTGCCGCCCGGAAGATGACGACCCTGTGCACGTTCGACACGATTGGCGCACAACACGTCACAAAAACTGGCCAAATCGTTGGGCTTACCAGCTTTGTATGGTGGGCGTGGCAAGGATTGAACTTGCGACCCCTGCGATGTCAACACAGTGCTCTACCACTGAGCTACACGCCCACGCTGGGGACCCCCTAGCGGCCGGTTAACAGGCTGGCAAGCCGCTGACTAAAGCTCATTAGCGCTGGGCGTTGCAAATAAGCGGTCCACTTCCATTACGAGATCGCGGAGGTGGAAAGGCTTCGACAGGACTTTTGCTTGTGGCAAGGCTTGCCCCGCGCGCAGTGACACTGCTGAAAATCCAGTGATGAACATCACGCGCATGTCCGGCGCGACAATTGCTGCTTTTTGGGCAAGCTCGATACCATCCATTTCGGGCATCACGATGTCCGTCAAAAGCAAGTCGAAATTGCCGCCGTTTTCAATCAGCGGCAGCGCCGCCGTGCCGCGATCGACAGCAACGACGGTATAGCCGGATCGTTCGAGCGCCCGGACCAGATAGGTGCGCATCGCGTCATCGTCCTCAGCAAGCAAAATGCGCGGCATAAGTCTGTCCCTAAGGCAAAGCACTCGCTTTGCGGCATGCTTGTGCATCTATGCCTGTCACTCTTAACATTTTCCAGCATCGGCTGCATGAATATTGCTGCTCTGGCGCAAATGCATCGCTACGGCGTGGCACAATGTCCGATGAACCTTTCCATGCACACCATTTTGATCCGCCGCAGGGCCCGGTCATCCTTTCGGTGCCCCACGCCGGTCGCGCTTACGATGCAGCGGTTTTGACCGCACTGCGTGTTCCGCAGTCCAGTATTTTACCGCTGGAGGACCGGTATGCCGATCGCCTCGTTGACGCTGCCGTTGCTGCGCGTGTTCCGACGATTATCGCCAACATTCCCCGCCTCATGATCGATCTCAACCGCGCGCCGGACGATATCGATCCCGACGCCGTGCAAGGCGGGTATGGACGTGGTGTGCCGGCAACGCCGAAAGCGCGGGCAGGGCTCGGCGTGATACCAACGCGGCTCTGGGGGGTCGGCGCTCTTTGGCAGACCGCGCTAAAACCGACAGTGATTGCCGACCGCGTAGAAGCAATTCATGCGCCTTATCACGCGGCGATATCAACGGCACTTCATAAAGCGCGCCAAAACCATGGGTCTGCGCTGTTGATCGATGTCCACTCGATGCCGCCCGTGAACGGCGATGATGCGCCAGACATTGTTATTGGCGACCGATTCGGTAAAAGTGCTGTGGCGCAAGTCACGGCACTGGCCGAAGCTTTGTTCAGGGATCTTGGCTTTCGAGTCGCGGTGAACGCACCTTATGCTGGCGGCTACGTCGTTTCGCGCCATGCCGCGCCACACGCAGGCATTCACGCATTGCAAATCGAACTTGACCGGCGGCTTTATCTTGACGCAGCGCTCGACCAGCCAGCGCTCGGCCTCGCACGGGTGCAGGCTGCCGTGCTCACAGCAGTCGAACGGTTACGCGAGGCACTGCCCGGCCAGTTTGCCGCCGCCGCCGAATAGGGCAAAAAACCACCCCGTGCTTTCGCACGAGGTGGCCAGGTTCAGGGAGGAACGCACCCGCAGGTGCGTCATCCAGAGCGCGAAAGGGGGAACGCACATCCAGACGCACTAAATGTATGTAAGGCACCGAGCGGTTTCAAGCGTCATTTTTCGCCGCCAAAAACACTTGGTCTTATGGTTCAGGCGATCTGCGGTTGCGGCATTTTGCCTTGGGCAACCTGTCGGCCGAAAAGTTCGCGCATGATGCCAAGTGAAAACAGATGCGCATGGATCAGCGGCAACATGCCCGACTGTGACATTTTACGAAGCTGATCGCCGCGCAGATTGCGAAGCTTTTCTTCGTTGACCATCTGAAAGCCACGATAAACGAACGGCGGCGTCGCTTCGTCTGTCTGGATCGACACTTCGCCATCCATCAGAATGTCGAGCGCTTTCAGTTCCTCCATGAAAGCGCCTGTGCGCTGGCCAGCCTGCTCGAACTGTTCACAAAACGCGAGGATGTTTTTCGTCGCTTCCGAAGGCTGATCCCCGTCGAACACAGGATCGCCGTCGTCATAGGCGCCCATCGTTTCGTTCGTGGGGTCAACGCACAACGATAACTCATCAGCATCGGGGCGGAGTTTAGCGAGCAGGAATGGGTAACGACGCACATATGCCGGGACATAGGCCTCCTGAACCATCTTTCCGTCTTCGCCGATAAAGGTGTTGACCCCTTCGTTCAGGCCCATCAGCACAAGTGGCACCGGCTGGTCGCCGACCGTGAAGATGATCGGATAAAAACGCTGGGCAATCGAGAATTCCTCGACAGTCACGGGTATGGCATGTTCGGTGTGCAGGAACGGAGCGGCGTCGCTTGTTTTATAGCGCCAGGTGCCGTGCTCCTGCTGCGAAATCGGAACAAGGTCCTTGTAGAGCAGCGGCAGACTTTGGTTCTGGGGGGCCGTGCTGGCCATCGGGACTCTCCGGATAAAGATTGGGGTTGAACTTGCGCGCTGCCCTATGGCGCATGCGCGGCGGACGCAAGCGGGACACACTGTTCGAACGCAACATCTTTTAACCCTATTGCCATGCGGTCGAGTTAATCATGCATTCAACCACCGAACCGCATCGCCTGAAAACCATGGAAAATTCACTGTGTATTCACTGATTCTCGCGTTGTTGGCAGCGGCTGCAGATCCTTTCCCCGCGCCGGAAATTCGCGACACTCAATTCGCGCAGTTGACGATCCAGCAACGTGTTGTTGTGCGCGTGCCGCTTGTGCCGGTTCAGCCTCCCTCGCAAGTCCTTACCCGATGGGTCGAGAAAAAAGGCCCGAAATGCGTCAGCTTGAACGATCTTGCGGGATTTGTCGTCCGCGGACCGCAAGTCGTCGATCTTTTCATGCGCAATGGCGGGCGCGTGCGCACCCGGCTGGAAAAGCAATGTTCGGGCGTCGACTTGGGCTATGGCTTTTATGTCAAGCCGACAAGCGATGGTCAGCTTTGTCGCGACCGTGACATGGTCCATGCGCGAACGGGCGGCCGATGTGCAGTCCAACGGTTTTCAAGTCTTGTCGCGGAACGTTGACTTGACTTTGCGCGCCCTTGTGCGCACCGCAAATGCGACTTTCCAACGGACATTTTCATGAAGTTTGCCGACCTCGGCCTTTCCGATCCTTTGCTCCGCGCAGTGACAGATTCGGGATATAGCGAAGCCACCCCGATTCAGGCTCAGGCGATCCCGAGCGTCCTAATGATGCGCGACCTGATCGGCATTGCTCAAACCGGGACCGGCAAGACTGCCAGTTTCGTTCTGCCGATGATCGATATTCTCGCCGAAGGCCGTAGCCGTGCGCGGATGCCACGCTCGTTGATCCTCGAGCCGACACGTGAACTCGCGGCGCAAGTTGCCGAGAATTTCGAGAAATACGGCAAATATCACAAACTTTCGATGGCGCTGCTGATCGGCGGTGTGCAGATGGGTGATCAGGTAAAAGCACTCGAAAAAGGTGTTGATGTTCTGATTGCAACACCGGGCCGACTGATGGATCTTTTCAGTCGCGGCAAGATCATGCTGAACGATTGCACACTGCTGGTGATCGACGAAGCAGACCGCATGCTCGATATGGGCTTCATTCCCGATATCGAAGAAATCTGTACCAAACTTCCGACCAATCGTCAGACGCTGCTGTTTTCGGCAACCATGCCGGGACCGATCAAGAAGCTTGCCGACAAGTTTCTCAGCAATCCCAAGCAGATCGAAGTATCGCGTCCCGCAAGCGCGAACCTCCAAATCGAGCAGCGGATCGTCGAAGTATCGTCGCGCGGCAAAAAGGATGCGCTGATCGAGATTTTGCGCGCCGAGGACGTGACTACCGCAATTGTCTTTTCGAACCGAAAAACGACGGTCCGTGAACTGTCGCAGAGTCTGTCTCGCGCGGGCTTCAAAGCCGGCCAAATCCAAGGCGATATGGACCAGTCGGAGCGGATCAAGGAACTCGACCGCTTCAAAAGCGGCGCAATTACGGTGCTGGTCGCATCCGATGTTGCAGCGCGCGGCCTCGACGTAAAAGGCGTGAGCCATGTCGTGAATTACGACGTGCCCTGGCATCCCGATGATTATGTCCATCGGATCGGCCGTACGGGTCGCGCCGGTGCGACGGGCAAAGCCTTTACGCTGATGACGCCCGAAGATGCCGAAGCAGTGGCGCAAATCGAAAAACTGACCAGCACAAAGATTGAGCGCGTCGGCAAAGCAAGATCAGCACCACAAGATGATGAAAACGAAGCACCTGCGACAGCGAAGCCTGCGCGCCGTTCGCGGAAAACGGCCGAGCCGCAGATCGAGAAGCCTGCTGTTGCCGCCCGCCGACCGCAGGCAGAGCGCAAAGCGCCACCGCCGGCACCATCACTAGTACGCGACGATAGCGACGATGACGGCTGGAACGGCCCAATGCCAGGCTTCCTGAGCGTAAAACTCGCTTAATTCAGTTTTGGGCCTGACGATATTCACCGGCAAACGCCCAGCGCAGGGTTTGCGCCATGCCGAATGTGCCGAGGTGCACGAGCGGTGCGATCAATGGAGACGGGCGGAACCCGTGCATGGCGCGTGCCCAACTCGGTAAAAGCGCAACAGCGGCATCGCTGATAACGCTTTGCGCCATGGCGCCGCGCGGATCGGCCGGGCGCTGGCTGAGGATGAGGCTGCAGACCTCGCGTGTGCGGGCATCGACCAGCAATTCATGGCGCATCGAGCGCAAGATTGCATCGGCCTCGGCGCGAGTTTCAGGAACCGGGTCAGCGCCGAGCATGCGCGCGACGACGGCACTCTCGGCAAAATAGCGATCCTGATCGACGCGCGACATGCCTGGCTCGCCGTATCGGATCCACCCATCGAGGAAACTCACGGCTTCGCAGACATGGACCCACGCCAGCAGATGCGGATCGCTTGCCGCATATGTCGTACCGTCGGGCCGTGCGCCCTTTACGGCATCATGAGCACGCCGCACTTGACCCACGAGCCTTTCGGCGTCGGCACGGTCGGCATAAGTGGTCACGGCAATAAACCGTGCTGTGCGCCGCAGCCGCCCGATCATGTCGTCGCGAAACCGCGAATGATCCCAGACGCCTGCAAGTGCCAGCGGGTGCAGCATCTGCATCAGCAACGCCGATATGCCGCCCACCATCATTGTCGTAACGTCACCGTGAACGCGCCAGATCACTGATCCGCGCGGAAAAAGCGCGTTACCCGACATCGGCGTCGGCGTTTCGCCTTTTGCCTGATCATTGAATAAAGCGCGCACGTCGCCAACGACGCGGCGGCGCAAAATTTCCGACAAGGCGAATCTCGAAGCTGGCATTTGTCGCTTATCGCATCACGAGTGACGCAGTGATAGGGCGCGCTCATGCAAACCCCGACGCCGCGAACTTTATGGACGACAGAGACCCGTGCAATGCTGTCGCTGGCACTGCCGATAATTCTTGCCAACGTCGCGCAATCGACAATCAACGCGACCGATCTGGTTTTGCTTGGACGCCTCAACGCCGACGCGCTGGCCGCGGGTTCGCTCGCGTTCAATCTTTACGTGCCGCTGCTGGTTTTCGGCATCGGCCTGCTTGCGGCCGTTTCGCCACTGGTCGCCGCCGAACGGGGCGCGCGGCGGCATTCGGTTCGCGAAGTGCGGCGGACCGTGCGGCAGGGCCTGTGGCATGCCGTAACGCTCGCGATTCCATGCTGGCTGATCCTGTGGCACGCGCCGGACTTGCTGCTGATGCTGGGTCAGGCACCTGATCTGGCCGCAGGAGCCGGTCGTTTTGTGCGGATAATCATGTGGAGCCTGCTCCCCATTTTCTGGTTCTTCGTGCTGCGCAATTTCATTTCGGCGATCGAACGGCCGAACTGGGCAGCGGCTGTGTTGTTCGCACAAGTCGCGATCAATGCGCTGCTCGGCTGGGTGCTCATTTTCGGGAAACTGGGCGCTCCTGCCTTGGGCCTCGAGGGGTCAGCAATTGCGAGCGCGCTTGCCAATCTGTTCGTGTTTCTCGCGCTCGCTGCGGTCGTTACGTTCGTGAAGCCGTTCAAGCGATATCGCATTTTCGGGCGCTGGTGGCGGGCAGACTGGCCGCGCTACCGCCACGTCGCGGCCGTCGGGTTGCCGATTGCGATTACTCTGCTGTTTGAAGTCGCAGTGTTCGCAGCGGCCGTTTTCATCATGGGGCTGATCGGCCGCAACGAGATCGCGGCGCATGCGATTGCCCTGCAGATTGCCGCATTCACATTCATGGTTCCGCTGGGACTTGCACAGGCGGGAACAGTGCGTGTCGGCCTCGCTTATGGCGCGCGCGATCCGGCTGGAATCGCGCGTGCGGGCTGGGTCGCATTGGCGCTCGGCGTCGGTTTCATGGCCGTCATGGCTTTGACGCTGATCCTGTTTCCCCGGCCGCTGATCGGCATTTTCATCGATATTTCCGATCCCCGCAATACCGCCGTTGTCGCGCTTGCCGTCCAGTTTATGGGGATCGCTGCGTTGTTTCAGATTGTCGACGGCGCGCAAAGCGTTGGCGCCGGTGTTTTGCGTGGGCTCCAGGATACGCGCTGGCCAATGATCTTTGCCGCCTTCGGTTACTGGGTTGTGGGGATCGGTGTGGGGATCGTGCTTGCTTTTCCGCTTGGGCTCGAAGGCTTGGGCGTATGGATCGGTCTGGCAAGCGGCCTTGCCGTGGTTGCAGTGCTGATGGTGTGGCGTTGGACGCAGCGTGACGCGCTCGGGCTCCTACCCGCCGCGCACGGTCGGTAGGTTGAGCTTATGCACAGTTACCACCGCTGCATTTGAAACGACATCAATCGTTCATCGAACAGACTTTTGGCGCAGTTAATCGGATGTTGACGCAATCTATCGGGGTTGCGCTACTCGAGGGCCGTCCCATGAAATTCAAATCGCTGATTCTTGCAGCCACATTGATGTCTTCACCCGCTGTGCTGGTCTCCACTGCCGCAGCGCAGGCGATCCCAGGCGTCAAAAACGTGATCGTCATCATCAACGATGGTGGCGGACCGACGGTTTATGACGCCACGCGCATGTATCTCGGCAAACCGCTCGTCACCGATGGCCCCGCTTTCAAGAAAATCCACGTTTCGACCTATCCGCTGCGCGAAGACCGCTTCCCCAACAGCGTTTACAGCACCGAACCGACGTTCGTCGGCGGCGTGCTCCAAGACAATAATCAGCCGCTGACCACCAGGCAGCAGGAAGCTGTTGTTTACAGCTCGGCGCGGTTCTGGGACACAACACCTGTCGCAGGGCCGTCGCTTGCAACAGGTTACAGCGCTTATCCTGCTGGCTTTGCTGGCTATGAATGGAGCCGCTTTGCGCACCCCGACTCAGGTAACACGGCGTCGTCGCTTGCCAGCGGAACGCGCTCATACAACAACTCGATCAATGTCGATGGCGCTGGCGTGCCGCAAGTGACGATCACGGATATCATCGACGCGGCCAAAGCCGTCGGGAAAACGACCGGTGTCGTTGCGACGGTTCAGTTCGGCGACGCAACGCCGGCAGCGCTCGGCGGCGCGCACAATGTGATGCGTGGCAACCGGACGGCAATCGCTGCTGAAATGTTCGCGAGCGGCAGGCTCGATGTCATCGGCGGCACGGGCAATCCCGATTTCGACGACAATGGCAACGCACGCACGCCGAATTACAGCTGGATCAGCGCGGCGCAGTGGGCCGATCTGAAGAACGGCACGAACACGACCGGCACGAACGCCGTCAAATGGAAGCTGCTTCAGGAAAAGGCCGACATCGACGCGCTTGCCGACAAGAAGGTCAAGCCACCGGTTCGCGTCGCCATGATCATGAAAGGCGACAATAGCACGCAATATAATCGCAGCGGTGCCAATGTGAACCCGACGCTGCATGAGCCATTCGTGCCCGGAACGACGCTGCCGGCATGCTTCCCCGCCCCTGCCGTGCCGGTTCCTTGTGCGCAGCCGCTGAAAACCAACGTCCCGACACAAGTTAAGCTGACAATTGCTGCGCTCAATGTTCTCGGTTCGCAGGGCCGCGGCTTTTACCTGATGTCCGAAGCCGGTGCCGTCGACCGCGCCGAACACGGCAACAGCACGGGGCGGATGATCGAAGAGCAGATCGACTCGGACAATACGGTTCAGGCCGTCATCGACTGGGTTAATCGTGCCGACACGGCAGCGACCTGGGACAACACATTGTTGATCGTGACGGCGGACCATGACCATTTGCTTCTCGGGCCAGATGCAGCGACGATCCCGCATCAGCCGCTCGTCGACAAGGGGCCTGGCAAGGTTCCCGGCAATCGCTGGTTCGGCCCGAATCATGGCACGGGTCTCGTCCCGCTCTATGCTTATGGCAAAGGCTCAGACGCCATCGCTGCTTTGGCAACGATGAACGATACGTACACCGACTCGAGCGGGCGGACTTTTGGCCTTGGCGCCTACACTGAGCAAACAGCGCTCGGCAAAGTGCTCAAGGATACGCTCGGTCAGGCGAACTGATCGCGCGGCTCAAACCCATTCAGACAGGAAATTTATGATGAAAACTTTTGCAATGGCTGCATTGGCCGGAATCGCCGCAGCATCAATCCCGACCGCGGCCTCGGCTGCTGACTTTTCGTTCGTTGGTTCGTTCGCCAAAGACAATGGAAAAGCGGCTTTCACCTTTACGCTCGGAACCGCCGGGACAGTTGATTTCGTTAGTCTGGGCTATGCCGGCGGCGTCAATTCGGCGGGTGCATCGATCGCTGCGGGTGGTTTCGATGCTGTCCTGTCGGTTTACGACGCCAGTGGCTTCAATATCGGCACAGGCGACGACGGCACTGTTGTCGACCCCATCACGACATTTGCGCGTGACCCCCTCTTGTCGCTCACTCTGGCTGCCGGAAGCTATTCGGTCTACTTGACGCAATATGACAACTTCGGTCCGGCAAGCCTCGGTTTGCCATTCGCGTTCGACGACCAACCCGACTTCCGCAGCGGGTTCGTCGATTTCGACGGCTTCAAGCGAACCGGCAATTGGGCGCTCGACATCCGCGGCGTGAGTGTTGCGGCGGCAATTCCCGAAGCATCGACATGGGCCCTGCTGATCGTCGGTTTTGGCGCCGTCGGTGTTGCTATGCGCCGCCGGCCCAGAGTGTCGGTATCGTTCGCTTAAACCAATCTTCAAGCACGGTTCTGAAACGGGGAGCAGAAACGCTCCCCGTTTTATTTTTGCGCCCGATAGCGCAAGCGAAAGTGATCGGCCCAGCGGCGCAATTCGCCCTGCATGATTGCGGCACGCAGCCGCGCCATCACCTGCTGGTAAAACCACAGATTATGCTCGGTCATCAGCATGGCGCCCAGCATTTCGCCCGATCGTACAAGGTGATGAAGATAGGCTTTGCTCCACATTGCAACCGGCGATTCGGGATCGAGCGGCATCAGATCTTCGGCAAACTTTGCGTTGCGGATATTCAGGGGCCCGTCCCATGTAAACGCCTGACCATTGCGGCCCGAGCGCGTCGGCAAGACGCAATCAAACATATCAATCCCACGCTCGACCGCGCCCACGATATCATCGGGCTTGCCCACGCCCATCAGATAGCGCGGCTTATCCATCGGCAGCATATCCACGGCATAATCGAGGACACCAAACATTGCTTCCTGCCCCTCGCCGACAGCAAGCCCGCCGACCGCATAGCCATCGAAACCGATATCCGTCAGCGCCTCGCTGCTGATGGCGCGAAGGTCCGCAAACATCGAGCCCTGCTGAATGCCGAACAATGCGCCCGCTGATTGAAACGCATCGCGCGATCGCTGCGCCCAGCGCATCGACAATTCCATCGACTTTTTCGCAACTTCGTGTGTGGCGGGAAACGGCGTGCACTCATCAAACGCCATGACGATGTCCGATCCGAGCAGCGCCTGGATTTCCATCGATCGTTCAGGGCTCAGCATGTGCCGCGATCCATCGAGATGCGATTTGAACGCCACGCCTTCCTCGGTGATCTTGGTCAGATCACCAAGACTCATGACTTGATAGCCGCCGCTGTCGGTCAGGATCGGTCGATCCCATTTCATGAAGTCATGCAAACCGCCCAGCCGCGCCATGCGCTCGGCGCCGGGGCGAAGCATCAGGTGATAGGTATTGCCAAGAATAATATCCGCGCCGGTCGCGCGCACAGCAGCGGGCTTCATTGCCTTTACGGTTGCAGCTGTCCCGACGGGCATGAATGCGGGCGTCCGGATTTCACCGCGGGCCATGGTGATGATACCCGTGCGTGCTGCCCCGTCTTTGGCTGAAATATCGAAACGGAAACGTGTCACGGGATCAACAAACTCGAATCGCCATAGCTGTAGAAGCGGTAGCCGCTGTCGATCGCGTGACGATAGACGCTCTGCATCCGATCACGCCCCATCAACGCGCTCACCAGCATGAACAAGGTGGATTTGGGCAGATGAAAGTTCGTCATCAGCCCGTCAATCGCTTTGAAGCGATAGCCGGGGGTAATGAAAATCGCCGTATCGCCTTCGAAAGGCTGGATGACGCCATCCTCCGTGGTGGCGCTTTCGATCAAGCGCAATACGGTCGTCCCCACGGCAATAATCCGACCGTCATTCGCGCGGACAGCATTCAAACGCGCAGCCGTTGCGGCGTCGATATGGCCCCATTCGGCATGCATGATATGATCATCGGTATCATCGGCCTTAACGGGCAGAAACGTGCCTGCGCCGACATGCAGGGTCAGCGTTTCATGCGTAATGCCGCTGTTGGACAGCGCTGTCATCAGCGCAGCCGTGAAATGCAGTGACGCCGTCGGCGCAGCGACAGCCCCGTCTTTTGCGGCAAACATCGTCTGATAATCGGCCGCATCGCGATCATCGACGGACCGCTTGCTGGCGATATAGGGCGGCAAAGGCATCGTACCCGCCTTGCTGAGCAGGACTTCGACAGGATCGGTTCCAGCGAATGTCAGCAGCCAGCTGCCATCGCTGCCTTGCGCGCTCGCCGTCGCACATACATTCGCGCCGAAATCGATGACATCGCCGTCACGGAGCCGCTTCGCATTGCGAATGAAAGCACGCCAACCGCGTGACCCCTCGCGCTTGTGCAGCGTGGCACCAATTGTCGCATCGCCGCGCTTCCCTGTTAATTGGGCCGGGATGACTCGGGTGTCGTTGAACACGAGGCAATCGTCCGCCCGCAGGATCGCAGGCAGATCGCGGACCGAGCGGTCGGCCAGGCCATCATCGACCACCAACATACGCGCCGAATCCCGCGGGCTCACCGGGCGTAGCGCTATCTGTTCGGGTGGTAATTCGAAGTCGAAAAGGTCGACACGCACTATTTGGGCACGGCATCCGAGGGCAAAGCGGCAGGCGGCGCAACGGCGGCAAGCGCCGGCAAGGCAATGCGCGGCGCCATCGGACCGTCGGCCTCGATCCATGCTTTCACGATTTTCGCCGGTGCCGCGGGTGGCTCGCCGCGCTCGATCAGGTCGACATATTGCATGCCCGAAACCACCCGACCGAAGGGGGTATACTTTCCATCGAGCCGCAGAACCGGCAGAAAGACAATGAAAAACTGGCTATTGGCGCTATCGACATTTTCAGAACGCGCCATCGAGACGGTGCCACGCAAATGCGGCATTTCGTTGAATTCTGCCTTCAGATCAGGAAGTGGGGAGCCGCCTTCGCCTGTGCCTTTGGGATCGCCGGTCTGCGCCATGAAGCCATCGATCACGCGGTGGAACAGCAAGCCGTCATAAAAGCCAGCTCGAGTCAGCGCCTTGATCCGATCGACATGGGCAGGCGTCTTGTCGGGACGCAACTGGACCACGACCGTACCGCCGGTCGAAAGCTGCAAATGCCACAAATTGTCGGGGGTTGCCGCAGGCTCGACGACAGTGCTCGTCACGATCGTGCGCGGTGCCAGTTTCGGCTTCTTTTTCGCGATCGCAGGACTGGCCAGCGCTAGAACGGCCACGAACGCAGTCAAAAAGGTCTTCAAATTCTCAACTCCGCAAATTCCCTGCGACCCATAGGATGGTCAACTGTCCGCTGCCTGAACGTCAACGCCCTTTTCGTCCAATGGTTTCGACGCGAGCGACGACTTCGGCTTCGACACTCGGCATGACGAATTTGCCGATCGCGCCGCCGTAGATTGCGATCTCTTTGACAAGGCGACTGGCAATCGGCTGCAGCGCAACATCGGCCATCAGAAAAACCGTCTCGATTTTGTTGTTCAACTGCTGGTTCATGCCAGCCATTTGATACTCATATTCGAAATCGGCGACCGCGCGCAGGCCGCGGATAATGATGCTGGCATTTTCGCGCTCGGCAAAATCCATAAGCAGCAGATCGAACGGCACGACGCGGACGCCCCCGATGTCCGCTGTTTCGCGAACGACAGTCGCCAGCCGTTCCTCGATTGTGAACATAGGGGATTTCGATGGATTGGTTGTGACACCGATGACCAGCTTGTCGACCAGTTTCGCGCCGCGCCGGATGATGTCCATGTGCCCGCGCGTCAGCGGGTCGAACGTGCCCGGATAAACGCCAATCCGCATTACCGGTCCCTTTCGATCGAATAGCGCGCGATGGCGCGCAGGAGATCAGCTTCCGGCCCGAAGCTGCCAAGATGAGCCACGGCCTGGTCGACAAGCATTTGTGCCTGCGCACGTGCGCGATCGACACCAAGCAACGACAGAAACGTCGCCTTGCCCGCTGCCGCATCCTTGTGCAGCGCTTTGCCAGCCAGCGCTTCGTCGCCTTCTTCGTCGAGAAGATCGTCCGCAATCTGGAACGCAAGGCCGACGTCGCGCGCATAGCCGCGCAGCGATGCACGACCTTCGGGCGGAACCCGGCCCATGATTGCCCCCGCTTCAACGCTGAACGCGATCAGCGCGCCCGTTTTCATTTGCTGAAGCCGCGTGACGCCATTCAAATCGAATATCTGTGTTTCAGCGGCAATATCCATCATCTGTCCGCCTGCCATGCCCGATGGACCGCTTGCGCGCGCCAGACCCTCAGCCAGTTCGATGCGAACGAAGGGATCGGGACTCACGGACTCGTCGACCACCAGCTCGAAAGCAAGCGCATGGAGCGAGTCGCCTGCAAGCACTGCAATCGCTTCATCGAAGGCTCTGTGCACCGTTGGCTTGCCGCGCCGCATGTCGTCATCGTCCATGCACGGCAAATCATCGTGAATCAGCGAATAGACATGGATCGCTTCGACAGCGCAGCCGACGCGCAGCGCTGCCACCCGATCCACATTGAACAGCGCGCACGATGCAACGACGAGCAGCGGCCGCAATCGCTTGCCGCCACCGATCGTCGCATGGCGCATCGCATGGAAAAGCGGCGCGCGCTGATCATCGGGCACGGGCAACAACGTGTCGAACAGCCGGTCAACATCGCGCGCGATCTCTGTCAGCGCATCCCCCAGAAGCGGCGCAACGACCCCCATCAGTCTTTAGCTCCCGTCAAAAGGCGTCGTGCCCATTGGTGCACCGTCGCTGCCGAGACTGATTTTTTCGATTCGTGCTTGCGCATCTTTCAAGCGCCGTTCGCATTGCACCTTGAGCGCATCACCTTCGGTATAAAGCTTGATCGAAGAGTCGAGGCTTTCGTCGCCGCTTTCGAGGCGCTGGACGATCGTTTCGAGGCGCTTCAGCGCGTCTTCGAACGAGAGAGCAGTCAGGTCTTCAGCCATGATTGCGTAGTGACGAGCGCAAACGCAGGGGTCAACCCGCCGCTTTGGCGCGCTCTTCGGCAACGAGTTCCTTGCGACTGAGTTTACCCACCAGCGTCTTGGGCAGATTGAGCCGAACTTCAACATCGATCACCCGCTCATGCTTGCCGAGTTGAGGGTTGAGCCATGCTTTCAGATCAGAACCATCAGCCCCTTCATTGAGCGTGACGAAAGCTTTGGGCATTTCACCGTGGTAGGCATCGGGGATTCCGATGACCAGCGCTTCTTTGACGTCGGGATGCCGGTAAAGCACGGCCTCGATCTGGCTCGGGAATACTTTGAAACCACCGACCGCAATCATATCCTTCAGGCGGTCGACGATACGGATATAACCGTCGTCATCGATCGTCGCGACGTCGCCGGTGCGCAGAAAGCCTTCGATAAATGTATCGACATCGGTCTCGCTGCGCCCCCAGTAACCTTGCATCGTCTGCGGCCCGTTGAACACGAGTTCGCCCGGCTCATTCTCCGCTGCCGGCTTAGTTGGATCTTCGCGGTCGACGAGCTTGACGAGTGTTCCCGGCACAGGCTGGCCGATCGTCCCGGTCTTGTTGATGCCGTCATAGGGATTGCAGGCAACCACGCCCGAACTCTCGGTCAGGCCGTAGCCCTCGACGACGCGTGCGCCGGTTGCGCGTTCAAACTTGGTCTTCAGCGCCGGCGCGAGCGGCGCGCCACCCGAAATACAGACGCGCAATGATTTGAACGACGTTTTCCCCATATTCGGATGATCGAGCAGTGCTTGATACATCGTCGGCACACCGGGCAGCGCTGTTGCCTTGATCCGTGCGATCGTGGCCAAAGTGGCTTTGGCATCGAAACGCGGCAGCATGGCGACCATGCCACCTGCCAAAACAGTCCGGTTCAAAACGCATGTATTTGCAAAGACGTGGAAAAAGGGAAGAACCCCGACGATACGGTCGGGCTCGCCGGCACGCGGGTCAAGCGAATGAACCTGTCGCGCGTTAGCCGTCATGTTCTGATGCGAGAGCATGGCACCTTTGGGCACCCCTGTCGTGCCCCCTGTGTACTGGATCAATGCGATTTCATCGTGATGGATGTCGACCGGTTTGAACACGCCCGTGACCGACGCGAGCCGCACGATGCGCGTGTCATCGGGCAAAAGCGCGATATCGGCGCGCTTGAACAATTTATACATTGTCCGCTTCATCGGCGGCAGGGCGTCGGCAATCGCGCCAACGAAGATCCGGTCGATCAATCGCTGATCTAGCAGTGATGTCGCCGTTGCCATCAATTGCGGCACATCGGTTGTAACAATGATTCGCGCGCCGCTGTCGGCCACCTGATGCGCCAGTTCGGCAACCGAATATAGCGGCGACAAGTTGACGATAATGCCGCCGGCCATGAGCGCGCCATAATAGGCCACAAGATATTCGGGCACGTTGGGCAGGAAAAGGCCGATCCGGTCGGCTTTTGCCATGCCCTGCGCCTGCAGACCGCCCGCAAAATTCTGCGCGCGCTCTGCGATATCGGCGTAGCTCGCTTGCGCGCCCATAAAATCGGTCAGGATGGCTGTCGGCGTTTTTGCGGCACTTGCGGCAAACATCGCCGGAAGCGTCATCGGCGGAAAGGAGCGATCCCACGCTGACGGATGCACATAATGCTTTCGCCAGACGCTCGACCGATCACTCATTTCACTGAGTCTAGGCTAGGCTGCCGAATAAAAATAGACCCCGTCGCGGTCTTCCTTCACGGCGCGACCCGTCACTTCCAGATGCCGCAAATGCGCAAGCGCTTCACCGGTTGCGAGGCCGAGAATGCTGTCGTCCACAGCACGCGCAAACAGGACACCGAAGCAATCGACCGCACGACGCGGTTCTTCGGTGAGCCTCGAATGAAGCCGGTCAAGACTGACGCGGTGCCCCTCTTCGAGGCGATCAAGTCGTGCGTGAAGGCCTCTAAATGGTTCGCCATGCGCCGGCAGGACCAGCAAGCTATCGGGCAATGCGCGAAATTTCGTAATCGACGCCAGCCATTCGCCCAAGGGATCAGCGGTCGGTTCGGTGATCGTTACCGACACGTTCGACGTAATCCGCGGCAAAACCTGATCACCGGCGATGATCAGGTCACCCTCGAAATCGACCAGACAAACATGCTCGGGCGTGTGGCCGCTGCCGACCAAGACCGTCCAGTCGCGCTTGCCGATGCGGATCACATCGCCTTCGGTCATCCGCGTGTGCCCGACAGGCAGAGGTGACACGATCTTGCCAAAATTTCCCCAGCCACGCGCTTTCATCGTTGCAATCTGGTCTTCGTTCCAGCCAGCACCGATCAATTGGTCGACAGCTTCGGCCGGCGGTTCTTCGCGGACATCGGCCATCAGCATCCGCGTAAGCAGATATTCCGTCCGGTTCATCCACAGCGGGGCGCGGTGCGTTTCGCAGAGCCAGCCTGCACAACCAATGTGGTCGGGGTGGAAATGCGTGGCAAAAACGCGTGTGACCCGCCGCCCGCCGAGCGCGCGCTCCCACGCTTCCTTGCTTGCCGGGATATTCAGACCCGTATCGACAATCGCGACGTCATCGCCCCCGGAATCAGGATCATCGAGCACCCAGACATTGATATGCTTCAGGAGCCCGGGCACCGGCAGCCGCGTCCAGCCGACGCCTTCGGCAATGGGAAACACATCGCCATAGCCCGGCGCAAATTCGCCAAGCGGATACGTCAGGCCCTTGGCGATGAGTGGTTCGAACCCATGATCGGCAAGACTTGCGTCGAAGGCAGGCGCTTCGGCCACTTATTTTTTGAACGGATCGACGAAATTCCCGATCATGCCCGGCCCTTCACCCGCTTCTTGGGCTGCAACAGCATCTGCAACGCGCGCGGCTTCGGTCCGCTGATCGCGCAGTTCCTGAATGAGTGCGGCACGATCGCCGTCGATCCGGTCGTCAACCGGCGCTTCGATGCCAGCAGCCTTGGCGGCTTTGGCGACCGCTGCATCGAGTTCGCGCTGCGATGTAAGACCAAGTGTAACAGGGTCCTTCGGTGTAATATTGGCCATGTTCCAGTGAGAGCGGTCACGTATTGCGCCTATTGTCGTCCGCGTTGTTCCGATCAGCTTGCCGATCTGTCCGTCGCTCACTTCGGGGTGATTGCGGATGATCCACGCAATGCCATCGGGCTTGTCGGCACGCTTCGACACCGGCGTGTAGCGCGGCCCCTTGGTCCGCGAAACAGCTTCAGGTTCGCGTTCCATTTTAAGAACATAATTCGGGTCGTTCTGACCCTTTTCGATCTCGGCCATCGTCAACTCGTGCGCGCGCATCGGATCACGTCCGGTCAGCTTGGTCGCGGCTGTATCGTCGGCGATTGCCTGCACTTCGAGTATGTGAAGACCGCAGAACGTCGCGATCTGTTCAAAGCTCAGCGACGTGTTGTCCACCAGCCATGACGCAGTGGCATGAGGCATGAGCGGCTGGGCCATGAAAAATCCTTCACATAAAATAAGGGCCGCCCCTTTCGGAGCGGCCTGGTGCTGACACTCGTCTAATCGGCTTGCCGCCAAAGGGCAAGGCGTCAGGCGGCGACGGCACGTTCGTGAAGGGGGACGAGGCCAGCGAGAAACTGCCCTGCGCTGGCCGACCATGTAAATGAAGCGCCATAAGCCGCACATGTGGCGCGGTTACGCGTAAGCGCGTTTGCAATGGCCGCTGTCAAATCGTCGTCGAGCGCGCCGGTGGTTGGCGTGACGACATCGATCGGTCCACTGACGGGATAGGCCGCAACAGGAGTCCCGCAGGCAAGAGCTTCGATCATCACGAGGCCGAATGTGTCCGTGCGGCTGGGGAAAACGAAAACGTCGGCCCCGGCGTAAGCACCGGCCAGTGCGCGCCCCTTCAAGGAGCCAAGAAAGTGGACACCGGGAAATTGTGCAGCAAGCATAGCGCGGGCCGGACCTTCACCAACAACGACTTTGCTCCCCGGATGGTCACTTTCAAGAAATGCCTCGATGTTCTTTTCGATCGCGATCCGCCCCACATAAAGCTGAATCGGGCGCGGCAGCGTGGCGAACAAATCAGGCAGCGGAGCGCTGGGCGAAAAACTCGCCAGATCGACGCCGCGCGACCAGTGCCGATGATGCGGAATTCCATGCGCGCTCAGCATTTGGCGCACCGACGGCGTCGAGACGAGAACAGCTTGCGACGCGCCATGAAACCAGCGCATGTACATCCAGATCCACTCGGCCGAAATGCCCGTGCGCGCTTCGAAATAGTCGGGGAATTGCGTGTGATAGGCTGTCGTGAACGGAAAGCCCTGACGCAGGCACCAGCGCCGCGCCGCCAGACTTAACGGGCCCTCGGTTGAAAGATGCACGGCATCGGGCACGAACTTCGCAATCCGCTCGCCCACCCATGAAGCCCGCGTGACTGCAAGTCGAATTTCGGGATAAGTGGGGCACGGGATGGATGGATAAAGATCGGGTGAAATCACTTCGACTACATGCCCGCGCTGCTCGAGTTCGGACCGCGTTGCCACTAAAGTGCGGACAACACCATTGACCTGCGGGCGCCATGCATCGGTGATGATCGCAATCCGCATGCCGCTGCCATCCTTATGCTGCGAGCTTCAGTCCTGATCCGGTCCGAGCCTGCTGCACATCGGCCCAGTGCAGAATTTCCATCCGCCCGTCGAAATGTTCGACCAGCGCGGTGCATCCTTCGACCCAATCGCCGTCGTTATAATATTCGACGCCAGAAATATCACGCATTTCCGCCGTATGGATATGGCCGCAGACGACACCATCCACCTTGCGCTCGGCCGCTTCGTGCGCGACCACTTGCTCGAACTGGCCGATAAACTCGACAGCGTTCTTGACCTTGTGTTTGGCATGCTTCGACAGCGACCAATAAGGCTTGCCAAGCGAGGCCCGAATGCGATTCACGACGTAGTTGAATCGCATCAGCAAGTGATACGCCTGATCACCGATCACGGCGAGCCAGCGGTGGGCAAGCATGACCGCATCGAATTCGTCACCGTGGAGCACAAGCAATTTACGACCATCGGCCGTTTCGTGAATGGCTTCCCGAACGATTTCGACGCCACCGAAGTTCATCCCCGCGAACTGGCGAAACATTTCGTCGTGGTTTCCAGGGATATAGACCACCCGCGTGCCGCGCTTGGCGCGTTTCATGACGCGCCAGACAATGTCATTATGGGCGGCTGGCCAGTAGAATTTCTTTTTCATCCGCCAGCCGTCGATGATGTCGCCCACGAGGTACATCGTCTCGCTATCGGTTGAATCGAGAAAATCGATCAGCATTCCTGCATTGCAGCCGCGCGTGCCCAGATGAATATCGCTTATCCAGATCGTGCGATAGCGTTGCCGCTCACGCCTGCCTTCGGGAATTGAAGGTGACTGATCGACCAAGTCGCTGAAATCGCTGTCGAATGGCATCCGAGTGATCGCGTCCATGTTCGCTCCCTGCCGGACGTATCGTCTTATCGGCTGCGTTAT
The DNA here is from genome assembly GCA_031412595.1 of Sphingomonas sp. Taxonomy (GTDB): domain Bacteria; phylum Pseudomonadota; class Alphaproteobacteria; order Sphingomonadales; family Sphingomonadaceae; genus Sphingomonas_O. The sequence goes on from JANODH010000182.1 coordinate 47,467, forward strand.
GAATCTTGATTGTGACGCGCGTTCATCATTTTGATGAGACAATTGTGACAAACGCCTTGCCTGACCCGGGCTGACGCCGAGCGACATTCACGATGGCACTGCCAGCACGATCTTTCCCACATGCGCGCCGGAGTCCATGAGGGCATGCGCGCGTGCAGCGTCTGCCAACGGAAATACGCTGTCGATAACTGGCTTCAACCGTCCTGCCTCGACGTGCGGCCAGACCGTGCGCGCGAGCTCTTCGGCGACCAGAGTCTTGAATATCACGGAGCGCGGCCTCAGAGTCGATCCGGTGAGCGTGAGCCGACGCATCATTACGAGGGGGATGAACAAATCGGTTTTCGGGCCATTCAGTACGGCAATGGAGACATGCCGTCCCTCGTCGGCCAGGCATTGCAAATTGCGGGAAACGTAATCGCCACCAACCATATCGAGGACGGCGTTCACACCGGCGCCGCCCGTAAACCGCTGAACTTCGGCGACGAAATCGGCTGTCCTGTAATTAATTGCATGATCCGCGCCGATTGCCGACGCGCGGTCGCATTTTTCGTCGGATCCGCATGTAACGATCACTGTCAGGCCAAAAAGTTTTCCAAGCGAAATGGCCATGGTGCCGATGCCGCTGGTGCCGCCGTGGACAAGCACTGTGTCGCCTTCAACCGCGTAGGCACGCTCGAACAGATTCGTCCACACGGTGAACAGCGTTTCGGGCATCGCGGCTGCTTCGACCATCGATAAGGCGCCAGAAACAGGCAGGCAAAGAGTTGCAGTGGCGACACAATATTCGGCGTAACCACCACCCGGCACCAGTGCGCACATCGGCTGTCCGAGTAGCGAGGCATCGACGCCTGTGCCGATCGCCGCAATCTCGCCTGCGACTTCGAGGCCGATGATCGACGGCGCACCGGGTGGCGGTGGGTATCCGCCCTTTCGTTGCAAAACATCGGGGCGGTTCACGCCAGCTGCATTTACGCGGATGAGGACTTCGCCTGGCCCCGGCTGTGGCACAGGCCGTTCGACAGGGACCAATACTTCAGGACCGCCCGCTGTTGCAGGGTCGATCGCAATCATCATATCGGGAATGTCGACCATAGCTTTGATCACGAAACCTCTCCCTATGAGCGGCACTCAATTCGTCGGCGCTATCGAGGCACCGATACAAGAAAGGGCGCACCTGCCAAGGCGCGCCCTTTTTTAGCCGAAATCGAGATCACTTATTTCCCGAATACGGAATATTGCTCGTTGCCGACAAACCCTAGTTTCGTGATTTCAGACTTTTTGATCACTGCCAAAACCTGATCGACCACGTCGTAACGCGAATTGGCATCCGGTTGCACATGCAGTTCGGGCTCAGGCACCATAACTCTGGTCGAGTCCAAATACTGGCGCAACGTCACCAAATCGATTGCCGAACCATTCCAGGTAACGGTGCCCGCAGGATCAATCGAAACTTTGTTGATGTCCGGCTTGATCGGATTTTCCGGTGGCGTTTGTGAATTCGCCGGAAGATCGATTTTCACAGCGTGGGTCTGGATCGGGATCGTGATGATGAACATGATCAGCAAGACGAGCATGACGTCGATCAGCGGCGTTGTGTTCATTTCACCAATTGGTTCGTCGTCGGCGCCACCGCCCATACTGATTGACATCAAACAAACTCCTCAAATTCAAACATCTTCTGTTCAGGCTCGCACATTGCCGCCCGGTGGCGGCTCGGAAATGAAGCCGACTTTGGCAAAACCAGCACGTTGCATGACGTAGATCGCGCCCCCAATGCAGCGATAGGGCGTGTTCACATCGCCACGGATGTGCGCTTCGGGTAGCTCAAGTCCAGGCGCATTGACGCCCCCCTGTTTTTCGATCTCGAGCTTTAACTTCGACACTGCACGATCCAGCAACTCGGTCGAGTCAACACGCGTCTGGTTCCAGTAAATCTCGCATGCGCCCGTCGGAGCCTTGATCGACAGCGAAACATTTTCCGGTTTCGTTACCGTGGGGTCGAACCGGACACTAGGAAGCTTCACAGCGACGTTTTGCACCACAACCGGAATCGTAATCAAAAAGATGATGAGAAGCACCAGCATGACATCCACGAGCGGCGTCGTGTTGATTTCCGACAGCGGCTTTTCCTCGCCGCCATCATCACCGCCTACAGCCATTGACATAGAATATTATCCTGTCTGTTCGGGGTGAAGCGGATCGCAAGAGACCCGCTTCGCCCTAATCTCACGCCGAATTAGGCTTTGGAAGGTGCCGCAACCGGCTTGGCAACGGCGGCCGTCTTAACAGCGCCGACGCGAACTGGCCGAACGGCACCGTTCGAAGCCATCCAGCCGTGGACGTCGTTTGTAAACGTACCCATTTCTTCGAGAATGGCTTTGTTGCGACCCTGCAACCAGTTGTATGCAAGCACGGCAGGAACCGCGACTGCAAGACCAATGGCGGTCATGTACAGCGCTTCGCCGACGGGGCCGGCAACAGTATCGATCGACGCCTGGCCCGAGGCACCGATTTTGACCAAAGCGGTCAGAATTCCCATAACTGTCCCGAACAGCCCGACGAACGGCGCGGTCGATCCGACAGTCGCTAGAAACGAAAGGCCACCCTTGAGTTTCGATTCGATCGCGGCGCGCGAACGAGCCATCGTGGACAGCGCCCAGTCATGCTGATCGACTGGATCTGTCAGCAATGTGTGCTGCTCTTGCGCACGCAAGCCATCATCGATGATCTGCTTGTAAGGCGTATCCTTGTCGAGTTTGGCCGCTGCTTCTTTCAGCGACGCATGATTCCAAAAACTGGCACGGACCTTACGCGCCTGGGCCATGATCTTTTGCTGATCCCACCACTTCGAAAATAGAATGTAGAGCGTCCCTACTGACATGATGACCAGAATACCAAGCGTCATCCAAGTGACGACGCCACCCTCTTCGAGCGATGCCATCAAGCCATATTGTGCTGCTTTGGGGGCCCCTGCTGCGGCTGCTAGTGTGATCAACATATTCGATTTTTCCCTCTAAATATAAACTTGCGTTTTGCTCGATTTCCGCCGCGTCAATTTGTGGGCAACACCCATTTGATGCGGCTGCTGTAGACACCACCGATCGGGCTTCCATCCGAGTCCCGGCCTGGCGTGAACTTGGCACGTCGCTTCAGCAGTGTGCACGTCGTATTGTCGAGCGTCGATGAACCACTAGACGATGTAATCGTGCAGTTCGTCACCCGTCCGTCGACACCGATATCCAGCCGAAACCCTGTCGTGCCCGATTCTTCGTTACGAACGGCCGATGGAGGATAATCGTCGTTCGACGTCCACGTGCCGGGATTACCTTTTGGTGCGAGCTTGGCGACTGGCGCAGGCGGCGGCGGTGGTGGCGCAGGACGCGGTGGTTCGGGCGTCGGCACGAAAACGGGTGGCGGTGTCGCTTGTGTCACAATAGGCGGTGGCGCCTGATTGGTATTGACGATCGGCGGTGGCGAAACGACCGGCGGCGGCGGGACATTCTGGTCCGGCGGTGGCGGCGGTGGCGGCTCGACGGGTGGCGGCGGCTCGTCCTTCACATCGAACGTGTTCAGATCGGCAGCAACTTTCTTAACGACATTGTAGCCGCCATTTACCAGCGCATACCCGATAATAGCGTGAATGAGAACGACCACGAAGATCGACCACATTCGTGCAGGTGTCATCTCTTTATTATCTGTATAGGACATCCGGCGTTTTTACTCCCTCCAAACAGACCGTGAATGGAAAACCAATTCAGTGCCGGAATCGTTCCGACCTATCCTGCGATCCCATCCTGCCCGAACTCTCACCGCTTTTACGGCAAGCCTGAAATACTATCGCTCCCAACAACGGCGCGCAATCGCTTAATCCCTGTTCATCTTTGCTGATGCAACCCTAAGCTGGCAGGACCGTTACAAAATGCAACAGCCCGAAAGTCGAAATCTTATGAGCCAGCGCACCGAATCGATGCAAAAGTTGCTGAGGGGTGCCGCCGTGGCGAGTGCGCTTTTGATGGTAAATGGCGGATTTGCTTCAGTTCCAAAGCAAACAGCAAGCAACGCAACCCAGTGGGCCTATGCGGACTTTGCAGACTTATTCGCTGGTGCGCCGATTGTTCTGCGCGCGAAAATCACTTCGGCAACCCCGCTGAAGGACCCAGCGATTTCGTCTGGCGCTGTCCGTTTTTACATTGAGGCAGACGTAATCGCGCTGATTCGTAGTACTCAACCCATGGCGCCGCGCCTGGCTTGGCTGGTTGATGTACTGCCTGATTCGCGGGGGAAGATACCGCGAATGAAAAAGGCCGATGTTCTCGTGGCTGCGCTTCCCGTTGCGGGCCGACCTGGCGAAATCCGACTTGCGGCACCCGATGCACAAGTTTTCTGGAATGCGGCACTTGAGACAAATATCCGCAACGTCGTGAATGGTGCGGCGGCGCCCGGCGCGCCGCCCACGATTACGGGAATATCCAGCGCTTTTCACACGGCCGGCACGATTACAGGAGAGGGCGAAACCCAGATCTTCCTGTCGACAGTCACGAAAGCACCGATCTCGATTACGGTTCTTACCAGGCCGGGCGAAGCCAAACGCTGGGCGTTTGCACTGGGCGAGATTGTCGATGAAGCAGCAGCACCGCCGGCACGAGACACGCTGGCATGGTATCGTCTGGCCTGCTTTTTACCGCGCGCACTGCCTGTCTCGGCGACAGCCGCATTGCCGCAAACCGAAGCTGATGCAGCGCAGGAAGATTATCGTTTCGTGATCGATGCGTTAGGCTTGTGCCCGCGCAGCAGGCGCTAACCGATCGAAAAGGCAGTCAGGCCTTTTCGAGCGTGCACTGAAGCGGGTGTTGCTGCGTCCGCGCGAAATCCATCACTTGGGTCACTTTGGTTTCGGCGACTTCGTAACTGAAGATACCGCACACGCCGACACCCTTCTGGTGAACGTGAAGCATGACACGCGTTGCATCTTCCATACTCATCCGAAAAAACCGCTGCAAACACAGAACGACGAATTCCATCGGTGTGTAATCATCGTTGAGCATCAAGACTTTATACGGCGCAGGCTGCTTGGTCCGCGTACGGGTCCGCGTGGCGACACCCACCCCTGTGCCGCTGCCTTCATCATTTTTCCGTTCGTTTGCGGCTCGAATCTGCATAGTTTCACGATATGGCATCGTGGGCGCGCGGGGCAAGAGTTTGCCGACAAAAAAATGGCCGCCCCGGTGTCCCGCAGCAGCCATTTTAGATGGAGAGAGTTAGAAATTTAAGCAGCAGTGACCGACTTCACTTTTTCGACAGCAACTGCATAACGGTTCTGCATCGGCTGCATGATTTCACCCAAAAGCTTCATATAGCCTTCGGTGAACTTAGACGCTTCGCCGACGAACGCATCGAGATTGCTCTTGGCAACTTCGGACTGCAGCGCAAAAAATTCCGTCGGCGATTTCACCGCGGCAAACTTCTTTGCCGTCGCGTTCGCATCTTCGATCGACTTGCGACCATATTCGGCCGAATATTTCGCGATATCCTGAACGCCCTTGGCTGCAACGCGGCCCGACGCAACAACGGCTTCGAGATTGCCCTTGGAGAACTCAACCATTTCTTCGAGGCCCTTCGAGCCCTTTTCCATCGCTGTCTTCGCGCGTGCCGAGACGTCGCCGAAAACTTCAGTGGCGCGTGCGGTCGCATCGGCTGTCATTTTTTGAGCGGTTTCCTGAACCTTGGTCACGGTATCGTTCATGCGTGTGCTTCCTTTTGCTTTGACGAGTGTCTTGGTCGCACCAACAACTTTGGCTGATGCGGTTTTCGATTGGGCAGTCTTCGCTGATGGAACAGCTTTTTTCATGGCCATGGCTTTCTTGCGGACAACCGGTGCCTTAGCGGCAGGCAGCTTCGCCGGTGGCACTTTCGCCGCGACTGGCTTGGACGCTTCTACCTTTGGCGCAGCAACCGGCGCGGCCACCCGTGCAGGCTCGGCTACAGTTGCCGATGTTACGGGCTTCGTATCAATCTTGTCGGCTTCGGGTTTATCGACCACGAGCGGTCTCCATCAAGTTTATGTTGCAGTGCAATATAAACAGGTCGCGATGTTTTGCAAGCATTTTGTTGCGGTGCAACATAAATTGATAATACTGCGCTAACTTACCATTTTAGCGCGACTTTACATAGCGTCCTGGCGCGTCCTCGATAACCTTTAGCGGGCCCTCACCCGGCAAACGAGCGCCCGTCGCAGCAACCTGATCGTCGTCGAAGCTGCGTATCCAACCGATCCAGTCGGGCCACCAGCTGCCCGCGTGCTCGGTCGCACCCCCGACGAAATCGTCAAGTGAGGTCATCGGCCCGTCCACCCAATGCTGATATTTCTTGGCCTCGGGCGGATTGACGACGCCCGCGATATGACCGGACCCGGCCATTACGAATCGCACAGGCCCTTTCAGATGGTCAGTCAGCTTCCAGACACTGGCGAGCGGCGCGATATGGTCTTCACGGCCTGCCTGAATATAAGAAGGCGTTTCGATTTTCGTCAGATCAATCGGTTCACCCAGCGCATGCAATGCGCCCGGGACCACCAGTTTGTTGTCGCGATAGAGATCGCACAGATAGGATTTGTGCCATTTCGCCGGCAAGTTGGTCGTATCGCCGTTCCAGTGCAGCAGATCGAACGCCGGATAGTCTTTCCCAAGCAGATAGTTGCTGACAACGGTATTCCAGATCAGGTCTTTGCCCCGGAGCAGATTAAACGTGAGTGCCAGATAGCGGCCATCGAGAAATCCCTGGGCGGAGAGCTGGTCGATCAACGCGAGATTGGCATCATCGACAAAGTTGAGCAGTTCGCCTGCCTCGCTGAAATCAACCTGCGCCGTAAAGAACGTCGCTGATTGGACGTGCTTGGCTTTGCCTTTGGCGGCCAGCACGGCCAGCGTCGCTGCAAGCGTCGTGCCCGCAACGCAATAGCCGATCGTATGCACCGACTTCACATCGAGCAGTTTGCGAACGGTGTCGATCGCATCGATCTGTGCGGCGATATAGTCGTCCCAGATAATGCCTGCCATCGACGCGTCAGCCGATTTCCAGCTGACAATGAACACGCTCAGCCCCTGGCTCAC
>JANODH010000183.1:0-2592 GCA_031412595.1 Sphingomonas sp.
AGATCGACGGGAAGCGCCTGCCCAACCGCGCCGCGCCGAAACTGGGCTGCGACACCGACGCCATATTGGGTGAGATCGGCTGTAGCAGCAGCGAAATCGCGCAATTGCGAAATGCGGGGACAGTTTGACACTCCGCCTCGAAATTCTTGACCGCGTTGCGCATCTCGTCATCGACCGGCCGGCCAAGCGCAATGCTTTCGATCAGGCAATGTGGGATGCCCTGCCCGCGCTCGTCGCGCAGGCGATGGCTGGGGATGCCGTGCGCGTGCTCGTTCTCCGCTCGGCCGAGTCGGGTATGTTTTGCGCAGGGGCAGACATTGCCGAGCTTTCGGCCAATGCCGCCGACCCCGATTGGCTTCGCGCCAATCAGGCGGCGATCAATCGCGCACAATATGAACTTACGCGCGCGGCCAAGCCGACGATTGCGCTAATCGACGGCGATTGCGTCGGTGGCGGCTGCGGGGTTGCGCTGGCGTGCGACTTTCGGCTGGCCTCGGCAAGGTCGCGCTTCGGCATAACGCCTGCCAAGCTTGGCCTCGTCTACCCGCTGCACGACACGAAATTGCTGGTCGATCTCGTTGGTCCGGCCAATGCCAAGCGCATGCTTTTCACTGGTGTGCTAATCGATGCGGCTACGGCGCACCGCATCGGGCTGATCGACGAAATCGCCGACAGCGCCGAGGCATTGATCGCCACGATCGTCGCTGCCTCCGGGCACAGCCAGCGCGAAGGCAAAGTCATGATCCGCCGCATCCTCAATGGCCAGGTTGGCGACGATGACGAGACTCGTTCGATGTTTGCCGCTGCCTTTACTGGCCCCGATTTCCGCGAAGGCGTCGATGCATTTTTCGGCAAGCGCAAGCCCGATTTCTCGTGAGAAGCACTGGCGCGCACTGTTTTAGCGGGCTAAGACACGTCGAAGCAAAGCAGTAAGGCGTAACGATGCTCGGTCGGATTTGGGTTTGGGTTAAAGCGCATCCGAAAACGTCGATTGTGCTCGGGCTCGCGCTTGCCGCCGTCCTTTATTTCGCGCTCCGCCCCACACCGCGGACTTATGAATATGTCAGCGCGACCGTCGATCGCGGCGAAGTCATCCGCCGCGTGACGGCATCGGGCAAGCTGCGCGCGCTGAATACCATCAAAGTCGGCGCGGAAGTTTCAGGGCAAATCACGCGCGTGTTCGTCGATTTTAACACGCCGGTCACAGCGGGTCAGGTGCTTGCCGAAATCGATCCGACGCGCCTAAATGCCCGCGTTCAGCAGGCGCGCGCGCAAGTCGCCCTAGCCCAAGCGGCGCTCGCTCAGGCCGAAGCGTCGGGCGCTCGCGCGCAAAGCGAAATCGGCATTCAGGAACGCGAATTCAGCCGCCGCGTGCAACTGGCCGAACGCGGTTTTCTGTCGAAATCGGCACTCGACGGCGCCAGCAGTGTGCTGTCCTCTGCCCGCGCCAACATCCGCACGACCGCCGCACAAGCCGCGAGTGCCCGTGCGCAGATTTCGCAAGCCAATGCAGAACTGTCGTCGGCGCTGCTCGACCTCAGCCGCACCACGATCGTTGCGCCTGCAAGCGGCGTCATCATCAACAAACTTGTCGAACCCGGCACAACTGTCGCCGCAAGTTTTCAGACGCCCAATCTTTTCGAAATCGCGGCCGATACCACGCGAATGCAAGTCGAAGCGTCGGTCGACGAAGCTGACATTGGTCAGGTCCGCGATGGCCAGCCCGTCCGATTTACAGTCGATAGCTATCCCGGCGAGACGTTCGCGGCGACTGTCCGCCAGATCCGCAAATCTGCGACCGAGACGCAAAATGTCGTAAGCTATCTCGTCATCCTCGACGTCGACAACAAAGACGGCAAGCTGCTCCCGGGCATGACTGCCAATGTTGAAATCATCACGGGGCAAAAGCAAAACGTGACGCGCGTGCCAACAACGGCCTTGCGGTTCCGCCCGCGGACGGCCGACATGCCGAAGGAAAACGCACTCCCTGCCAACGCGCCCGTGGTGTTCGTCGCGACAACTGATCGCTTCAAACCAGCGCGCCGCGTTGTCACGCTCGGCCTGCAAGGCGAAGATTTTGTCGAAATCACCAAAGGCGTCGCACCCGGTGACAAGATCGTCGTGCGCAGTCGTTCGACCGTAAAGAAGCCCACCGATGAAGCTGCCAGCGACGAGAGCGACAATGCCACCGACGAGTGAGATGCCGCTTCTCGCGACCGACAATCTCGTCAAAGATTATGTTCTCGGCGGGGAGACGGTCCATGCCGTCGCAGGCGTCTCGCTGACGATCCGGCGCGGTGAATTCGTCGCGATCATGGGTGCCAGCGGTTCGGGCAAATCGACGTTCATGAATATGATCGGTGCGCTCGATATCCCGACGTCGGGCACGCTCAGGATCGACGGCACTGACATTTCGGACCTGACGAGCGACGAACTCGCCGAGATCCGCAACAAAAAGATCGGCTTCGTTTTCCAGCAGTTTAATCTCCTCGCGCGCACGACAGCGCTCGACAATGTCGCAACACCGCTGGTCTATGCCGGCCTCTCTGGCCCCGAACGCCGCGCCCGGGCGGCCAAAACGCTCGAGGCGAT
>JANODH010000184.1:0-13306 GCA_031412595.1 Sphingomonas sp.
GCGCGGCAAAGCGCCGGAACGCGCGCTCGAAGTGCTGCGTCCGCGGCTGACCGGAGGCGAGCTGGCGGTCGTGCACTCCGTGCTGGTGCGCGCGTACCGGCAGGCGGGGGCGATCGCCGACGCCCGTCGCGAAGCCGAATGGCTTGCTGCTGGAGCGATTGTCGAACAAGGTATTGCCGCCTGATTGACATAATGTTGAGCTAGTCTTGCTGCACCAAGCGGGAGGGCGGCATGAAACTCAAATCATTCAGCATCGCAACATTCAACTTGTTCAATCTTAACAAGCCAGGGCTGGCGGTCTATTCGGATACCAACGGCTGGACGCCTGACGAATATACGCTGAAAATCGCATGGACGGCGCGCCAGCTGAAACTGATGAACGCCGACGTCGTCGGCTTTCAGGAAATGTGGCACGGCGACGTCATCGTCGATGCACTGGCAGAAGCGGGGATGACCGCGGACTATGACCTGGTTTCGCCGCCCTTTGCCGACGGGACGAAGATCGTGTGCGCCGCGATTATCCGCAAAGGGCTTCTGAAAGGTGCCCCACGCTGGATTGAGCATTTTCCGCCCGAATTTCGGTTGAGTTCGTCCGGCGATGATGCGCAGACGCCCGAGATCGACGTCACGATCACGGGCTTTTCGAGACCGGTGCTCCATTTCACGGCACAGCCGCGCGACAACGAAGCTGATGTGAATTTCTATGTCTGTCACTTCAAGTCGAAGGGGCCGACCAAGGTTTTCAAGGAAGCATGGTTCAAAGCGAACAAAACCTTTTATGCCAAGCATCAGACGGGCCTCGGCGCGGCGCTTTCGACGATCCGGCGGACTGCCGAAGCCGCCGCGCTGCGCTTCATCCTGAGTGAACAGATGAAAGGCAATGATGCCCCCGTCGTCGTGCTCGGCGATCTGAACGATGGCCAGCACAGCAATACGGCCAACGTTTTGACCGAACAGCCGCGATACCTCGTCGGCGATTCAGTGGGCGGCGGCGATACCGCGCTCTACACCGCACAAACGTTGCAGGAATATCGCGACACCCGCGATGTTTATTACACCTATGTTTTTCAGGACATGCGCGAATCGCTCGATCACATCATGGTCAGCGAGGAATTTTACGACAACAGCAAGAAGCGGTTGTGGCTGTTCGATGGGCTGGTAATCAACAACGATCATCTGAATTTCGACGATCATAAAGTCAGCGGCACCAACGATCACGGCATCATCCGTGCGACGTTCAAGTATAAGCCGATAAAGGCTGTTTAGCGCTTAACCAAAAGTATTGCACTGCGCCGGATCGCCCGAGCGCAAGCCGCGCGTCAGCCATTCCTGTCGTTGGGCAGCGCTGCCATGTGTGAAACTTTCGGGAACCGGACGCTGGCCGCCGGCGCGTTGCAGCGTGTCGTCGCCGATGGCTTGCGCGGCCGCGAGTCCTTCCTCGACGTCCCCGGCTTCGAGCAGGTTCTTGTCGTTCGCCGCCCAGACGCCTGCATAGCAATCAGCCTGAAGTTCCATCGAAACCTGAAGCGCATTCCCTTGCGTCCGGCTGGCGCGCTGCTGCGCACGATTGACCTGTTCGGCTGTGCCATCGATCGTCTGGATGTGATGGCCGACTTCATGCGCAATAATGTAGGCAATCGGGAAATCGCCGGGCGCATTGAATCGCGTTTTCATTTCTTCGAAAAACTGCGTGTCGATGTAAATCTTGCGGTCGGCCGGGCAGTAGAACGGGCCCATCGCCGCTTGCGCCGCACCACAGCCCGACTGGCCATTGCGGCTGTAGAACACGAGCGTTGTCGGCGTGTAGCGCTGGCCCGACGCGGCAAAGATTTCGGCCCAACGGCGCTCGGTCGAGCCCAGCACTTTCAAGGAGACGCGCTGGATTTCGGTCAGCTCGCCGGTCGTCTCCTGACCAACAGTTTGCTGATGCGGGGCACTCGTCGTGCCGCCGCCCGACATCAATGAACCGATGCTGCCGAAACCACCGAACAGCAGCACGACAAGCCCGAGCACGGCAACACCGCCACAGCCGAACCGGCTGAAAACGAACGGCACAATCATCCCGAGAATTCCGAGGCCACCGCCGCCGCCAAAACCCGCGCTCGACGAGCCGGGCGACTGGATTTCGAAATTGCCGCTTTCTTGTTCGTCGTCGAGGCGCATCATTCGCTCCTGTGCTTCTCACCTTCATGAAAGAAAGTTCGTCTTTCGACAAGACAGTGTCGACGTCGCCGCTGGACGTCACGTAGCACGTTTCTTAATGGTCTGAGGCGGCACCGCACCGGCGATGCGTACCCTGTGACCGGGAGATTTCATGTCCGAAGTGTTTTCAGGTGAAATGCGATGATGCTCGAGGGCAAGACCGCGCTCGTTACAGGGTCGACGTCGGGAATCGGGCTTGCTTATGCCAAGGCACTGGCGGGCGCGGGGGCCAATGTCGTCATCAATGGTTTCGGTGACGCAGGGGCGATCGAGCAGGAGCGGGCCGCGCTTGAGGCGCTGTCGGGCGGTCGCGCTTGCTATAGCAACGCAGATCTGACCGATGTGGTTGCCATTGCAGGCATGATGGCAATGGCAACCGATGCGTTCGGTGGCATCGACATCCTGATCAACAATGCCGGGGTCCAGCATGTTGCGCCGGTCGATGCCTTTCCCGTCGACAAATGGGATCTGATTATTGCGCTCAATCTGACGGCAGCATTTCATACGATCCGGCGAGCGCTGCCCGCCATGAAGGGTCGGAAATGGGGGCGGATCATCAATACCGCGTCGGCCCACTCGCTGGTCGCCAGCCCGAACAAATCGGCATATGTCACGGCAAAGCATGGTCTCGTCGGGCTGACCAAGACCGTTGCGCTCGAAGTAGCGACATCGGGCATCACGGCGAATTGCATTTCGCCGGGTTATGTCTGGACGCCGCTGGTCGAAAACCAAATTCCAGACACCATGAAAGCGCGTGGGCTGACGCGCGACCAGGTGATGAACGATGTTCTGTTGGCCGCGCAGCCGACCAAGCAATTCGTCACGCCCGAGCAGGTATCAGCGCTGGCGTTGTTTCTATGCAGCGATGCAGCGGCTCAGATTACGGGCGCGAATCTGTCTGTCGATGGTGGCTGGACCGCGGCTTAGGTCTGCGCGACGCAATGCGCGAGCGCGGACTCAAGGTCGGCAAGCAAATAGGGTTTCGTCAGGACGAACGCAGCCGGTTGACCACTTGCCGCGCCTTGCCCGTCATAACCCGTGGTGATCAAACACGGAATGCCGCGTTCGGCGAGTGCCGCGGCTACGACAAGCCCGTCTTCGCCATCGAGATTGATGTCGACCATCGCCACGTCGAACGAATGCGCGGCAATCGCTGCATGCGCTTCGGCCACTGTCGCTGCTGTTGCTGCAACCACGCAGCCGATCGCGTCGAGCATATCTTCAGCAAGCATCGCAACAATCGGCTCGTCCTCGACGAGAAGGATACGGAGACCAGAGAGGGTGCTCATAGCGCCCTTGTGTCGCGCGACGACAACAAGCGCAATTACAAACACCCGCCGGATTGCGCCGGCGGGTGTCCTTCCTCCCCAGGAAGTCTGACGGCGGAACGACTTAGCGGAGCTAAGTCGAACGCGCCGGAAGACCGGCCAGCGGCCCACTCGGGCCGACTGACGACAGCGGCTTTGCCGCTGTCCGGCCGTCAGCCGAACTGATTCATCGTGTTGTGCGCGCCACCGGCCTTCAGTGCTGCTTCGCCTGCGAAATATTCCTTGTGGTCATCGCCGATATCCGAGCCTGACATGTTTTGGTGCTTCACGCAGGCAATGCCTTGGCGCAGTTCCTGCCGTTGCACGCCTGCCACATAGCCAAGCATCCCCGCTTCGCCGAAATATTCCTTGGCGAGATTATCGGTCGACAAGGCTGCGGTGTGATAAGTCGGCAGCGTAATCAGGTGATGGAAAATGCCGGCGCGCTTGGCACCATCGGCCTGAAAGGTGCGGATACGTTTGTCGGCTGCGATGCCTAACTCGGTCTCGTCATATTCTGCACTCATCAGCTTGGCGCGGTCATAAGCCGATACGTCGAGCCCTTCCTTCACCATCGCGTCATAGACTTGCTGACGAAAATTCAGCGTCCAGTTGAAACTCGGTGAATTATTGTAGACGAGCTTGGCATTGGGCACGACGGCGCGGATCCGGTCCATCATCCCCGCAATCTGTTCGACATGCGGCTTTTCGGTTTCGATCCACAGCAGATCGGCACCGTTTTGCAGTGAAGTGATACTGTCGAGCACGCAGCGGTCTTCGCCCGTGCCGGGGCGGAACTGGAACAGATTCGACGGCAAGCGCTTTGGCCGCATCATCTTGCCGTCACGGTTGATGATGACATCGCCGTTGCGCGCGGTCGACGGGTCGATTTCCTCGCAATCGAGGAAGCTGTTGTACTGATCGCCCAGATCGCCAGGTTCGTTGGAGACCGCGATTTGTTTCGTCAGACCAGCGCCGAGCGAGTCAGTCCGCGTTACGATGATGCCGTCCTCGACGCCGAGCTCGAGGAAGGCGTAACGGCAGGCGCGGATTTTTGCGAGAAAGTCTTCGTGCGGCACGGTCACTTTGCCGTCCTGATGACCGCACTGCTTTTCGTCGCTCACCTGATTTTCGATCTGGAGCGCGCACGCACCGGCTTCGATCATTTTCTTGGCGAGCAGATAGGTTGCTTCGGCGTTGCCGAACCCGGCGTCGATATCGGCAATGATCGGCACGACATGCGTCTGGAAATTGTCGATTTTGTCCTGAATCGCGGCGCGCTCGCTGCTCGTGGCGGCGGCATCGAGATCGCGAAAGAGCAAATTCAGTTCACGCGCATCGGCTTGGCGCAGGAAAGTGTATAGTTCTTCGATCAGCGCAGGAACGCTTGTCTTCTCGTGCATCGACTGATCGGGAAGTGGACCGAATTCGCTGCGCAAAGCCGCGACCATCCAACCCGAGAGATAGAGATATTTGCGCTTCGTCGTACCGAAATGCTTCTTGATCGCGATCATCTTCTGTTGCGCGATGAAGCCGTGCCAGCAGCCGAGCGACTGGGTGTATTGCGAAGCGTCGGCGTCGTATGCCGCCATATCCTCGCGCATGATCTTTGCCGTGTAGCGAGCGATATCAAGGCCCGTGAGAAAGCGATTCTGAAGGCGCATGCGGGCTACCGCTTCGGCGCTTATGCCGTCCCACGTTCCCGATTTCGAGCCGATCAGGGCAGCGGTGTCTTGGGTGTATTGCGTATAAGTCATGGGGCGGCCTTCAATTTTTAACAAATGCTGCATTGCACATCGCGTGTTTGGCGCATCAGAGCCACTAAATTCTGTCTTATTTGTTGTGAAACAGTCTAGCCGGTTCAGCTAATTTATGTAAAGTTGTAAATCTTATGACAAAAAAGCTTTTCGCCGGCCATGCCGTCCGCCGCATCCGTCGCGCGTCAGGCCTTACACAGGCCGTCATGGCGCAAGCACTCGACGTGTCGCCGTCGTATCTCAATCTGATCGAGCGGAACCAGCGCCCGCTGACCGCCGCGATCATGCTTCGCCTTGCCGAGCGCTATGATTTCGATGCGCGCACGTTAACAGGCGCTGCACCCGGCGGCGGTGTCGAGGCCTTGCGACAGCGGCTTTCGGATCCGGTTTTTGCCGACCTCAATTTCGACAAAGCGGCGATCGAAGAATGGGTCTCTTTTGCCCCGGACGCCGCCGAGGCCTTTGCGCGCGCGTTCGACAGCAAGGGCGAGGGCGGACCGCGTGCCGCCGATCCCATTGCCCCGGTGCGCCGGGAAATCGAGCGCTGGCGCAATCATTTCGGCGATCTTGATGCATCAGCTGAAAGCCTGGCCGATGAGCTGCGCATCGGATCGGGCGATCTTTACGGCGCAATCGCCGATCGTTTGCGCGTGACACACCAATTATCAATTCGCATCTTGCCGGTCGATGTGATGCCAGTCGCGCTTCGCCGCCTCGACCTGCACGCGCGGCAATTGCAATTGTCCGAATTGCTCGATCCGGCAAGCCGGACTTTTGCGGCGGCGTTCCAATTGGGGCAGATCGAAGCAACCAACGAGATCGATGCGTTGGTAGAAGGAGCAGGATTTGCCGAGCGCGCGTCGCAGCGACTGTATCGCCGCCATCTGACAAGCTATTTCGCAGCCGCGCTGATGATGCCTTATGCGCGGTTCGTGCGAGCCTGCGAAGCAACTGGTTATGACGTCGAATTGCTGCAGCGGCGTTTCGGCGCCGGGTTCGAACAGGTTGCCCATCGGCTGACAACCTTGCAACGCGTCGGCGCGCGCGGCTTGCCGTTCTTCATGATCCGCGTCGATCGCGCCGGGCAGTCATCGAAACGTTATGCCGGTGCAAGTGGATCACCGCTGGTCGAGGCCGAAGGGCGGTGCCCGCTGTGGGAACTTCATAGCGCTTTCGACCGGCCAGGGGGACTGGTGCGTCAAATGGTCGAATTGGAGGATGGCAGTCGCTGGTTCACGCTGGCGCGAACAGTATCCCCGCAAGGAGGGCGCATCGGTCAGGTTCGCGCGCAATTTTCGGTCGGGATCGGCATTGCAGCAAGTCTTGCGATTCCACTTGCGGCGGCCCGGGGATTCGATCTTGATCGTGGCCTCGCAACACCGGTGGGCCTTGGCTGCCGCGCCTGCACGCGAAGCGACTGCCCCCAACGTGCCTCACCCCCTGCGTCACGCCCGCTGATTTTCAACGAGCGCGAGCGGGGGGTAAGTCCGTTCGTTTTTGCAGGCGATTAAGCGCCAGTTCTTATGCAGTCGCCGCCTTGCGCCGCTGCATGCGCATGGCACCACCGACAATGCCGAAGCCGGCAATCATCATGCCCCACGTCGCTGTTTCGGGAACAGCAGCGAGCTGTCCACGAATTTCGCCGCCGGGGAACGTGCGGCTGTGGATGTTGTAATAGACTTTACCGCCGAACAGACCGGTCAAAAACGCCGAACGAGCGGATGCAGCGGTCCCTCCGTTGGCTGTCACAAAACCACCGGTATAGGTCGACGCCAGCGTCAGATCGAATGTCCGTGTCAGCGATGCCGTCGCGAGCGAGGGCGGCAGAAAATCGATCGCAACACCGGCATTGGCACCGAGCGCAGCGCAGCAATGCGCATGCCCAACAGTGGCAGGCCCGGAAAGTCCCGCCCAGGTCACGAACACATCGATCGAGTTTTGATCAGTGGAAAGCAGCAATGTGCCCGATCCCGTTGCCGTGCTCGCGTTTGGCACGGTTTCGTTTAGGCCGGACAATGTGGTTTTGAACAATGTCGATGCTTGGGCCGGTGTTACAGCGAATGTTGCAGCAGCAGCGATTGGCAAAAGATATTTCATGACGACGCCTTTTGAATAAGGCCCGTAGCTCCCCAAAGGGACAGCCAGGCGACTCACCACCATAGGTAAGCCTTTGTTAAGTATCGCGCGCGGGCAGGTCGTTCAAGCCACTCTCGCGGTCCTTCAGTGCCATAACGACACGCTTCACGGCCTGGCTTTGGCCACGCGGCATAATGAGAACGCTATCACCGCTGGCGACGACAATCAGGTCAGACACGCCGACTGCCGCCACGCGGATACCATCGCTACTCAGTAGGCAATTGCTCGTGTCGAGCGCTATGATGTCGCCCGAATGCGCATCGCCGTTAGCATCGGCGTTCAAGGCGTGAAGCGCATCCCACGATCCGATGTCTGACCAGCCCATGCTGACCGGCACGACTGCCACGCGTTCGGCTTTCTCCATGACAGCATAATCGATCGAATCCGAAGGACTGAGCGCAAACGCATCAGCATCGGGCAGGATACGCTGACCGTCGCGTACGGCGCTTTCCATGGCAGCGCGCGCAGCATCAAGCATTGCGGGCGCAAATTCGGCCAATGCGCGCAGATAGGCATCAGCGCGAAACAGGAAAATCCCGCCGTTCCAAACATAGCCGCCCTGCGCGAGCATCGCTTCAGCTGTCGCGGCATCGGGCTTTTCGACAAAACGGTCGACGCGGTATGTGCCCGGCGATACTTCTTCGCCAGTCTGGATATATCCGTATCCGATTTCGGGCGCGTCGGGCGTAATCCCGAATGTCGCCAGCCAGCCGCGTTCCACGAGCGGTAAAGCGGCATCGATCGCGGCCATGAAAGCAGGCACATCGGCAATCATATGATCGCTGGGCATCACAAGCAGTGGATCTGTCAAATTTGCTGCCAGCGCCGCCAGCGCGATCGCAGGGGCCGTGTTGCGTGCCATTGGTTCGAGGATCAGCGTCGCCGCATGCCCTTCGAGCTGGTTTTCGATCAGATCGGCATGACGCGCATTGGCAACGATCAGCGGCTCGGCAAAACGCGCCGCGTCGGCTGTCCTTTCAACCGTGAGCTGAAACATTGTCCGATCGGCAGTAAGCGATAGAAACTGCTTGGGACGCTCCTCGCGCGACATCGGCCACAAGCGCGTGCCCGATCCGCCCGACAGAATAACGGGAATTATGTGTGATTTATCGGCCATAGCGCCTGTCCATAACAATACTGAACGCGATTTTCAGGAAATTTTTGTCAATTTGTCCGACAGAGGGATTGAGTGTCGGATTTTTTGACGCTTTCGCAGACGAGGCACCACGTAGCAGGGACATGTTCAGAGTCTTCAAACATTACGTGCCGAATGCAGTGTTGCTGCTGGCGCTGTTTGATTTCGGCCTGTTGCTGGGCGCGGCAGAACTTGCCTGGGTGATCCGCGCTCGGCAGATCGATATGTTTGTCGATCCTGCGACCACACGTTTTGTGCCGCTGCTGAGCTTTGCTCTCTCGTTGCAATGCGCAATGATTGCCGTCGGCGTTTATGGCGTTGATTCGGTGCTTTCCTTGCGTTTTGCGGCTGCCCGTCTGCTTGTTGCGATTTGCTTTGGCGTTATCGTGCTCTCAACCGTTTACTTTGCGCTCCCCGGCGCAACGCTTTGGCGGTCAAATTCGCTGTATGCGATGGGGATCGCTTATGTTCTGCTCGTCGGCATTCGCGCGTTGCTTGGGCAAGCATTGGGCAGCGAGACTTTCAAACGGCGTGTCCTCGTTCTGGGTGCTGGCAAGCGCGCCGATCGGCTTCGGCGGCTCGGCAATTCGAAAGGCGTCGGCTTTACGGTCGTGGGCCATATCGACATGGGCGACGTACCGAGCGTCATCCCCGCGGCAATTGCGCGCGAGCATATCGAAAACCTGTCCGAACACGTGACGCGGCTGAACGCAAACGAAGTCGTGCTGGCGCTCGAGGAAAGGCGCAATGCGATTCCGCTCAATGATCTTCTGCGCATTCGGACGGCAGGCGTGCACGTCAACGAAATCACGACGTTTCTTGAGCGCGAAACGGGTCGTGTCGATTTGCGCAGCACCAATCCGTCGTGGCTTATCTTTTCGGACGGATTTTCGAGCGGGCGGCGTTTGTCATCGGTCGCCAAACGCATTTTCGATATTGCTGCGAGTGGGCTGTTGCTGGTGCTGACAGTGCCGCTTGTCATGTTCACGGCAATTTGCGTGAAGCTGGAATCAAAGGGTCCGGCCTTTTATCGGCAGACGCGCGTCGGCCTGTTCGGGCAGGAATTCGACATATTGAAGCTGCGTTCGATGCGCATCGATGCCGAAGCAGCAGGCAATGCCATATGGGCCGAGAAAGACGATGCCCGCATCACGCGCGTCGGGCGCATCATTCGCAAACTGCGCATTGATGAATTGCCGCAAGTCTGGACTGTCTTGAAAGGCGAAATGAGCTTTGTCGGCCCGCGCCCGGAACGACCGACTTTCGTCGCCGAATTGGCGAAGCAAATGCCTTATTATGCAGAGCGGCATATGGTGAAACCCGGCATTACTGGCTGGGCCCAGATCAACTATCCCTACGGCGCCAGTATGGAAGATGCCCGCCACAAGCTCGAATATGACTTATATTACGCCAAAAATTACACGCCTTTCCTCGACGTCGTGATCCTCCTGCAGACGATCCGCGTTGTTCTGTTTCCCGAAGGTGCGCGATGATCGGCTTGATTGCGTATACGGGCCATACGCTGGCGGCATTGCTGTTCGGCATATTGGCCGCGACTCAAATGCGCGCCGGACGACGCGATCGCACGCGCACGGCGCTTGGCGTTGCTTGCGGGGGTACAGTCGTATGGGCTGTGGCTAGCGCCGCTTGGGGGCCGACCGATGTCATGACCGGCCACGCCGAAACGCTCCGCAATGTCGCGTGGCTCGGCTTTATGTATGCGCTCTTGCGCCGCGCCGAGGGTGCGCGCCGGATGCTGTCATTGCGATCGGTCTATGCGGCGCTGATGCTCGCAGCGGCTGTTCAGATCGGCGTTGGCGTCTCGTATACGTTTGTCGGGAACAGCGTCGATTTCGCCGCACGATTGCTGCAGGCAATGTTTGTCATGCGGATGATCTTTGCCATCGGTGCCTTGCTGTTGGTGCATAATCTCTACGTTGCCGCTGCATCGGGCGCGCGGGCGGGGATCGGCCTGCCGATGGCAGCACTTGCAGTCCTGTTTGCCTATGACCTTAATCTTTATACCCTTTCTTATCTCGCTGACGGATCATTGGACTGGCTTGTCGCGATGCGCGGTCTGGTCGTTGCTGCGCTTGCCCCGGCTTTTGCCTTGGCGATGCGTCGCAACCAGAACTGGTCGATCCGCTTGTCGCGCACGGTTGCTTTCCGATCGCTGTCGCTTGGCATTGTTGCTGCCTATCTGCTGCTCACGGTCGCATTGTCGGCGCTGCTCGACGCCATCGGTGCGTCAGGTGCTGCCATTGTTCAAGTGGGGTCGCTTATCCTCGCAGCGATTGCGGCGATCATCATTTTACCCAGCCCAGCGATGCGCGCGCGCGTTCGGGTGCTGCTGTCTAAACATATGTTCGCGCATCGCTACGACTACCGCGCCGAATGGCTACGCTTTACCGACACGTTGGGACGCCCCGGCGACGCTCCGGCGCCATTGGATGTTCGCGTGGTCAAAGCGATTGCCGACATTACAGAAGCGCCGGCAGGACTGTTACTCGTTCCCGAGGACGGCGGCCTTTGCGCGCGTGCCGGATGGAACTGGGATTTGTCTATGGTCCCGGCATTCGTGCCGGGCGAAGAATTGGTCGCGCTACTGGCGCAGGGCCGCATCCTCGAGCTCGATCCGTTGCGCGCCGAAACGAAAGACAGTGCCGAAGAAGCGCGCGCAATCCCGGCCTGGATATTGGCCGACGCCGCCAATTGGGCCATCGTGCCGCTCATCCACTTCGATCGGCTTGCCGGGGCTGTCCTGATTGCACGACCGCCGATTGCGCGGACGCTCGACTGGGAAGATTTCGACATGTTGCGCGTCGCGGGGCGGCAGGTCGCCAGCTATCTGTCCGAAGCGCGGGGACAGGAAGCGCTGTCCGACGCCAAGCAGTTCGACGAATTCAACCGCCGCTTTGCGTTCATCATGCACGACATCAAGAATCTGGTCAGTCAATTGACGCTGGTGACAAGAAACGCAGAGCGCCACGCCGACAAGCCCGAATTTCGCGCCGATATGATCGCGACCCTGCAATCCTCGACGACCAAAATGAACGATCTGCTGGAGCGGCTGTCACAGCATAACACAGGGCGCGCCGAAGAGCCCCGCAGCATCGTCCTCGGGCCGCTTGTGACGCAACTCGCCGCGGCAAAGCGCATCCAGCACCCGGTCATCGTTGCGGGCAACATGGCGCTGTGTGCGCGCGCAGACCCGGCCCGGCTTGAAGGTGCGCTAGGGCATTTGCTCCAAAATGCCATTGATGCGAGCAGTCCGAACGAACCCGTGACGATAACCGTTCTTCAGCAAGGTGATGAAACGGGTATTGAAATTTGTGACACGGGGCACGGCATGACACCGGATTTCATCCGCGGGCAGCTGTTCCGCCCCTTTGCATCGACCAAGGACGGCGGGTTCGGCATCGGCGCCTTCGAAGCGCGCGCGATCGTGACCGCCATGGGTGGCCGCATCACAGTCGATAGCGAGCCCGGAAAAGGCACGCGTTTCATGGTCTGGCTGCCGACGCCGACGCGCTGGCACGAGGCATTGGTGGCATGACGGACACACCCAAACCCAAACTCCTGATCGTCGAGGATGACGAAGGGCTGCAGCGGCAGCTGCGCTGGGCCTATGATGATTATCAGGTCATCATTGCCGGGGACCGCGCGTCTGCGATCGATGCGCTCCGCGCCGAAGAACCCGATGTCGTAACGCTCGATCTGGGCCTGCCCCCTGAACCCGACGGCACGGCAGAAGGCTTTGCAACGCTCGACGCGATCCTTGCGCTGAAGCCCGATACCAAAGTGATCGTTGCATCGGGGCATGGCGCGCGTGAATCGGCGCTGCGCGCGATTGCGAGCGGGGCCTATGATTTTTACGCCAAGCCCGTCGACATCGATCAACTGGGCTTGATCGTTGCCCGCGCCTTTCATCTGCATGGGATCGAAGCCGAAAACCGGCGGCTGGCAGCGGCTGTCTCGGGCAATGCCGTGCTCGGCGGGATGATCACGGCCGCGCCGGAAATGCTGAAAGTTGCGCGCACCATCGAACGCGTGGCCAATGCCGATGTCTCGGTAATGCTGCTGGGCGCAAGCGGGACCGGCAAGGAATTGCTCGCGCGCGGCTTGCACGATGCCAGCGACCGCAAAAAAGGCGCATTCGTCGCCATCAACTGCGCGGCGATCCCCGAAACGCTGCTCGAAAGCGAATTGTTCGGTCATGAGAAAGGCGCGTTTACGGGCGCTGTCAAAACCACCGAGGGCAAGATCGAGCAAGCGCATGGCGGCACGCTGTTTCTCGACGAAATCGGCGATGTGCCGTTGCCGCTGCAGGTCAAGCTCCTGCGATTTCTGCAGGAACGGGTGATCGAGCGGATCGGCGGGCGCAAAGCGATCGCAGTCGATACGCGGATCGTATGCGCGACGCATCAGGATCTCGACGCGATGATTGCGGCGCAAAGTTTCCGCGAGGATCTTTATTACCGGCTTGCCGAAATCGTTATCAAAATACCGACGCTCGCCGACAGGGCGGGCGACGCCGGATTGCTCGCCCGCCATTTCATGGGGCGCTATGCCAGCATGAACAAAGCGGTAAAGGGCATTGCACCCGATGCACTGGCCGCGATCGACGCATGGGGCTGGCCCGGCAATGTCCGCGAGCTCGAAAACCGGATGAAGCGCGCGGTCATCATGGCCGATGGCAAAATGGTAACCGCAGCCGACCTCGATCTCGATCAGGCCGATGAGGACAGCGACGTCATCAATCTGAAAGC
>JANODH010000185.1:0-6196 GCA_031412595.1 Sphingomonas sp.
CTTCATCAGCATCAACGGGCAGGGGCATGAAACCAGCGCGCGCGACACGACCCCGCAGACGCTCGATTGGGTCGATGCGCGCTTTGCCGACAAACCGGCGCGATCCGATTGCGGTAAAATCTAGAGGGAGAACGATCGTGAGAAAGATGACAACTGCCTTGCTGGCGATCGGTTTGCTAGCCTCGACCGCCCAAGCTTCGGCACCCGGCGAGTTCGAGAAAATGAACGTCCGCGCCAATCGCGCCTGCGTTGCCATGTCAGGGCTCGCGCGCCCGCAATTGCTGGCCAAGCAAATCAGCTTTTCGGACGTGATCGGTGTCGAAATCCGGCAGATCCGCGGCACTGACAATCGCGGTCGCATGAAGCGCCTCCTTTGCGCTTACAACCGGGCGACAGGCCGAACTGAAGTTCAGGACGGAGATAACTGGAGCGGGCCGACGACGCGGCCCTAAACTCTATCAGAAGGCAATCAAACACTTAGCAAAAGTATGGCATGATGAAACACAGCTTCGTTATCGCTGCACTCGTTGGAACGCTTGTAAGCCCGGCGTTCGCGCAACGCAGTTGGGATACCATTGGCTACCAGACCGTGGATCGTGGCCAGGATCGCGACACGATCACCGTACGCGGAAACGAGCGCCATCGGCAGATACGGGTTTGTGCGATCGGCCAGCCATTCCGGCTGATTGATGCGCAGGCCCAATTTGCCAATGGCGGGACGCAGGATATTGCGAGCCCGCAGCGCCTGCGTGCGGGGAGTTGTACGCGGCCGCTCGATCTCCGGGGCCAGCGGCGCAATCTGGCGCGCGTCTCGCTGACATATGACAAAATCGGGCGGCGTTTCCTGCCGCCATTGGTCCGCATTCAAGCGCGCTGAGCGGGATCGGCGGCGCCTGATCAGGCGCCGCCGCTTTTCACCCAATCATCGATCTTCTTTTCGAGCACGGTCAGCGGCAGCGCGCCGGTCATCAGGACTTGGGCGTGGAATTTGCGGATGTCGAATTTCGCGCCCAAGCGTTTTTCGGCATCGGCGCGCAGGCGCTGGATGGTAAGCGCACCGATCTTGTAAGCCAGCGCCTGTGTCGGGATTGCGATGTAGCGCTCGACTTCGGCGGTCGCGTCCGTGCGCCCCATATCGCTGTTGGCAAGCATATATTCGATCGCTTTGTCGCGGCCCCACCCCTTCGAGTGCAGCCCGGTATCGACGACAAGCCGCATGGCGCGCAGCATCTCATCGGACAAGGTGCCCATGCGCTGATTGGGGTCTTTGTAATAGCCCATTTCGTAGCCAAGCGTTTCGGCATAAAGCGCCCAGCCCTCGACTTAAGCGGTATTGCCGCCAAAGCGCATGAACGGCGGCAGATCGGCATTTTCCTGCGCCAGGCTGATCTGGAAATGATGGCCCGGCGCGCCTTCATGAAGGTAGAGCGTCGTCATGCCGGGCGTTGTGCGGCTGGGCAGATCATAGGCATTGAAATAGAAAATGCCAGGCCGCGTCGTGCCGTCGGGCGTGCCGGGTTCATAGGACCCACCCGCTTCGAACTTTTCGCGGAACGGTTCGTAAGGGCGAATTTCCAGCTTCGATTTCGGCAGCGTCGAAAAATAGGTGCTGATGACGCCATCGACTTGCTTACCGATATCATAATAGCCCTGCGTCAACGCCTCACGTGACGCCGGTTTCAGCTTGGGATCGGTGCGCAGATTTTCGAAGAATTCGCCGAGCGTGCCCTTGAAGCCGACTTCGGTTTTGACGCCTTCCATCGCGGTGCGGATGCGCGCTACTTCGGACAGGCCGAGATTATGGATCTCGTCGGGCTGCATTTTCAGCGTCGTCGTGCTTTCGATCAGCTGTTGATACAGCACCGGACCGCCTTTCATCGCGCTGAGGCCGACTTCCTCGCGCGCTGCCGCCAGATATTCGTCAGCAAGGAATGCGCGCAGGCGGCGGTATGACGGATAAATGCCGTCCGCGATGGCAGCACGATATTCGCTAGGGATGCGCGCTTTGTCGGCCGCGCTGAACGTCTCGGGGATTGCTTTGGCCGGTGCATAATAGGGTGAGTCTTCGGGTGCTTGCTTCAGCTGCGCATCGAGCTGCTCGATCACGTTGCGGATGGTCAGCTTGGTTTCCACGACGCCGGTATCCATGCCTTCGCGAAAGCGCCCGATCGATCGGTCGAGATAGGAGACGAATTCTTTGTGGCGCTTCAGATTATTGTCATAGTCAAGCACGGTTTTGAAGGGTGCTGCGCCCTTGCCGCTGGCAAAGGTTGGATAGAATGTGTGGAAACCGAAAAAATGATTGATCGGCCGCACTTTGGTCAACGCCAGAATTTCCGGCGTTAGTTTTTTGAGAGCATCAAGTGTCTGTGCTTCGAAAACGTCGTAAGCAATCTTGTCTGTCGAACTCAGCTTGTCGCGCGGGATCGCGCGCAAATTGCGCAGATCGCTTTCGCCTGCTGCACGGTCGGCATTGAAATACGCTTCGGTATCGAAATCGCCAAGCCGGTCGGCATAGCGCAGATCGCCGCGAAACAAGGCATTGAGCGGATTGCGCTTGAGCGATGCCTCGTCACTATCGACGAACAATTTGCGCAAATCCTCCGCAGGCGTCGCGGCCTTCTTTGACTTTGCCGGCGCCGCAACGATATCCGACGGTGTAAAGGCAAGGGGAACAGCAAAGCACAAAGCAAGAGCAAGCGCGCGTGTCATAAAATAGCCTCTGTTTTGGTCCAGTAATACACTTATCTGGCGCGGGAAGCCGCGTCGCGTCAAGCGTTGTTCTGCAGGCGGCCCGTTAAACTCAATGTGCTCGGTCTTTAACTGAAACCTAAAGGCGTCTAGATATCGACGAACCGAGAGGATCACCCAATGGCGCGCGCCGACACATTCCCCGCAAATCCCCATTGGTTGCCGCCCGCGCGCGGTCAGGACGTCGATCATATCCCCGGGCGCGACGGCTGGCCGCTGGTCGGTACAACACTCGAGCAACTTGCCGATCCACATGCGTTTACGCAAAGAATGTCCAAAAAGTTCGGCAACATATACCGGACGAACAGTTTCGGCGGGCGTTTCATCCAGTTGCTGGGGGCAGACGCCAATGAACTCGTCTTGTTCGACAAGAACAAGATTTTCTCGTCCGAACAGGGCTGGGGGCCGATGCTCAATCAGCTTTTTCCCGGCGGCCTGATGCTGATCGACGGCGAGAAACACCGCACTGACCGTCGTGTGCTCTCGGTTGCTTTCAAGCCCGAACCGATGCGCCTTTATGCCGATGCGCTCAACGCTGGGATCAAGGCGCGCGTAGCAGCGTGGTCGGGCAAGCCGATCAAATTCTATCCGGCAATCAAGGATTTGACCCTCGATCTGGCCGCAACTTCGTTTCTCGGCATTCCGTTCGGCCCCGAAGCGGCGAAAATCAACAAGGCCTTTGTCGATATGGTGCAAGCCTCCGTCGCGCCGATTCGTGCACCGATACCGGGCACGCCGATGGCGCGCGGGGTTGCCGGTCGCAAATATCTGGTCGATTATTTCAGCAAGGAAGTACCCAAGCGGCGCGCGGGCAATGCCAACGATATGTTCAGCCAGATCTGCCGCACCACGAACGAAGACGGCAAGTATCTGAGCGACGAAGCCATTGTCGATCATATGAATTTCCTGATGATGGCCGCGCACGATACGATCACGTCTTCGGCGACATCGATGGTCATGCTGCTCGGCCAAAACCCCGAGTGGCAGGACAAGCTGCGCGCCGAAATGGACGGGCTTGGCGTCAACGACGACGATCTCCCTTATGACCGTCTGGGCGATCTGCCGCTGACCGAAATGGCATTCAAGGAAACGCTGCGGCTCATCGCGCCTGTGCCGTCGCTGCCACGGCGGGCGCTGAAGCCTTTTTCGTTCGGGGGCTATGATTTCCCGATCGGCACCTTCGTTGGTGTTCAGCCGGCACATGTTCACCGGATGGCCGAACATTGGCCCGATCCCGACAAATTCGATCCGATGCGCTTCACCCCCGAAGCGACGAAGGATCGCCACAAATATGCCTGGGTGCCCTTTGGCGGCGGCGCGCACATGTGTCTGGGGCTGCACTTTGCCTATATGCAGACCAAAATCCTGATGTGGCATATCCTGCGGACGCACCGGATCGACCTGCCCGAAAAGAGCGGTGCCAAGTGGCAGGCGTGGCCGATCCCGAAGCCGCGCGACGGCCTGCCGCTGACGATCAGGCCTGTGTGATGCACTAGGCTGGCGAGTTCGCGCTGTTCCGGCTAGGGGCACCAGCAATGACCGACGCCGTCCGCCAGTTTACTGTTGCCGCCGATGATGACGGCATCCGCCTCGACCGCTGGTTCAAGCGGCATCTGCCCGATGCCAGTTTCAACATCGTTTCGCGCTGGGCGCGGACAGGGCAGCTGCGTGTTGACGGGGCGCGGGCCACGCCGGGCGACCGGATTGTGGCGGGGCAGATCATCCGCGTGCCACCCGCCGAACCGGGCATGGCAAAGGTCGCATCCGAACGGCCGAAGCGTGCGGTGTCGAACCTCACCGAGGACGAGACGGCGTTCGCGCAAAGCCTTGTCATCTACAAGGATAATGCCGGGCTGGTGCTGAACAAGCCACCCGGCCTCGCGACGCAGGGCGGGTCGGGTACTGTCGATCATGTCGACCGCTTGCTCGATGCGCTGACCTATGAAGGCAAGGGACGCCCGAAGCTTGTCCACCGGCTCGACAAGGATACATCGGGGGCATTGCTTGTGGCGCGCACACCGCGAGCCGCCGCGCATTTCGCCACCGCATTTTCCAGCCGCACGGCGCGCAAAGTCTATTGGGCGATCATCGTCGGCGTGCCCGACATCCATGACGGCATAATCGAATTGCCAATCGCCAAGCAACCCGGAACGGGCGGCGAAAAAATGCATGTCGACGAGAAGGAAGGC
Source organism: Sphingomonas sp. (assembly GCA_031412595.1). Taxonomy (GTDB): domain Bacteria; phylum Pseudomonadota; class Alphaproteobacteria; order Sphingomonadales; family Sphingomonadaceae; genus Sphingomonas_O. Next base: position 4,941 of record JANODH010000185.1, read on the forward strand.
AGCCCGGCGCGCACCCGCTACCGCGTGGTCCAGCGCGCGGGCAATGTCGCCGCCTGGGTGGAGCTACAGCCGTTTACGGGGCGCACGCATCAACTGCGCGTGCATATGGCGGCGATCGGGCACCCCATCGTCGGCGATGGCAAATATGGCGGCAAGGCCAGCTTTCTGACCGGCACGGTCAGCCGCAAGATGCACTTGCACGCGCGGCGCATCCGCGTCGAACATCCCGATGGCGACATCATCGACGTGACAGCCGATTTGCCCGAGCATTTCAACGAAACGCTCGACGATCTGGGCTTCGATATCGAAACGGGCGATGTGCTCGTGCTGGACGAAGTGAAGTTTTCGGCAACGCCCGAAGGCAAAGCGCGTGCGGCGCTGAACAAGGCGAAGTCGGCGCGCAAGGAACGCAAGGGCGAACGGCGCGCGCGGGGGTCGGCCACGGTTAAGCAACCAACGAGAAAGAAATAGTGCACCCAAATCCCCAATACCGCTGGGAAGACCGTGACGCGATGCGTGCCTTCGCCACCGAGATCGGGTTCGGGATGCTGTTTGCCGCCACGCATGACGGGCCGCGCGTGGCGCATATCCCGTTTGTGTTTCTCGACGAGGACCGCATTGGTTTTCACATCGCGCGCGGAAATGGGATTTCGCGCGGGCTGGCGGGCGCCGAAGCACTGTTCGTGGTCAATGGGCCCGACGCATATATAAGCCCTGACTGGTACGACATCGATAATCAGGTGCCGACATGGAACTACCTGACGCTCGAAATGCAGGGCGCGGTCACAAAAATGGATCGCGAAACGCTTATCGCGCAGGCTGATGCCTTGTCATTGCAACACGAGACGCGGCTCGCGCCCAAGCCCGTCTGGACGCGCGACAAGATGGCCGACGGGCTGTTCGACAAGATGCTCGGCGCGATCATCGGATTTGAAATGCGCGTGACCTGCTGGCGCGGCACGGCGAAGTTGGGGCAGAATAAATCGCCGGAAGTTCGCGCGCGAGTTGCCGATGCGCTCGAGGTACGCGGGCAACGGGCGATGGCGCTTTTGATGCGTAATCTGACATGACCAACCGGCTCGCCATTTTCGATTGCGACGGAACATTGGTCGACTCGCAGGCAAACATCTGCATGGCTATGGACGACGCATTTGCGACTGCGCGGCTCGATCCCCCTGGACGAATGGCGACACTCCGGGTAGTTGGCTTGAGCCTGATCGAAGCGATGCAGGTGTTGCTCCCCGACGCTGATGACG
>JANODH010000186.1:0-2577 GCA_031412595.1 Sphingomonas sp.
TTGTCGACAACTTCGGCCCGACATGGGGCTGGCTTGCCAAAATCATCAAGATCGGCGCAATCATCGGTCTTACGTCAGTTGTTCTGGTTCTGATGTATGCACAAACGCGTATTTTCTACACGATGGCGCGCGATGGCTTGCTCCCGCGTATCTTTGCGACAGTCCACCCGAAGTTCAAGACGCCCTGGATCAACACAATTCTCGTCGGGCTGATCACCGCGGTCGCGGCTGGGTTCTTCGACATCAATGTGCTGGGTGACATGACATCGGTTGGGACGCTGGCTGCATTCGCGATTGTCTGCCTGTCGGTCATTTATCTTCGCCGGTCAGCACCCGAACTGCCCCGCGGTTTCACGGTGCCGTTCTATCCGATCCTGCCGATCCTCGGCATCTTGTCCTGTGTCTATTTGATCACGACCGTGCCGTGGGCTGTGCTCAAATTCTTCATCTGGTATATGCTCGGTGGGGTCGTTCTGTATTTCGTTTACGGCATGCGTAACTCGAATTTGCAGCATGGCGAACAACAAGACGACGCAGCCGACATGGGCGAATTTCCCGGACCTGTCATCGATTGATCGAAAAGCGCGGCTGGCTAACCCAGCCGCGTGTCGACCAAGGCTCTTAGATCTGCCTCAGGTCGCGGGCCATAATGGCCGATGCATTCGGCCGCGCATACGGCACCCATGACGAGGCTGTCATGCAACGAGCGCCCCTCCAGCTGCCCAGCAAGAAAGCCGCTTGTAAAGGTGTCGCCAGCGCCTGTTGTGTCGACGATATGCGCAACCGGCTCGGCGGACACTTCAGCGCGTAGCCCATTTTGGATCGCCATTGCGCCTTCGGCGCCCCGTGTGACGACAAGTGTCGGGATTTGCGCGGCAAGCGCGGCCACAGCCGCTTCAAGATCGTCAGTCTGCATCAGCGCTAAGACTTCCTCATCATTGCAGAACAATGTGTCGATCGTGCCATCGGCGATCAGCCCGAGGAAGTCCTCACGATAAAGGCCCATAAGATAAAGAGCCGACAGCGCGAAAAAGACTTTGCAGCCGCCACGTTTTGCCGCCGCCATTGCGCGCTTGATCGCCGCTTGCGGTTCGGGCGCGTCCCACAAATAGCCTTCGATCAGCAGATACGTCGAATTGGCGATCATATCCTCATCGATCGCGCTTGCGGGCAATCGATGCGCAGCGGCCAGCGCTGTGTTCATCGTGCGCTCCCCATCGGGCGCGATGAGGATCAGGCACCGGGCCGTCGGCGGTGGCGCCGGCACGGCCGGCACGTCGAATGCAATCCCGGTTGCGCGCATATCGTGCGTGAAGACGTCGCCGAGCTGATCATCGGCAACTTGCCCGATAAAAGCGCATTTGCGCCCGAGCGCCGCAAGCCCGGCGAGGGAATTGGCAGCAGACCCGCCCGATATTTCGCGCGCAGGGCCCATGGCCGCGTAAAGCGAAACGGCACGTTCGCCATCGATCAACTGCATACCGCCCTTGGTAAGGCCCTGCTCGGCCAGAAATGCCTCACTCGCGTCAGCGAGCACATCGACGATTGCGTTGCCGATAGCGATCACATCATATTTGGTTGTCATGAAAAATCCTGTTTGCGCGATGGCTATATCCACGCTGTCCTTTACTTTGCTTCGCACAAAGCGAAAGAGCAGCGCATCGGCGAAGTGAGGCCAAAGATTATTTATGCGGTTTTTAGCTCCTTTCGCTCTGGTTTTCGTCTCGGCTTGCGCGACCACGCCACCGCCAAAGCCGCGCGCAGTGCCGACCGTGAGCATCCCGATGCGCCCGACCGGCCTCGAGCGCGTGCTTGGCCAAGATGCGAAAGCGCTGACGGCGCTCTTTGGCACGCCAGATCAGGATGTCCGCGAGGATGGGGCGCGGCGTCTGCAGTTTGCGGGCCCATTCTGCATTCTCGATGCCTATCTCTATCCAGCGCGGGCTGGGGCTGAACCCGTCGTTACCTACCTCGATGCCCGTCAGCCCGACGGGAAAGACATCGACCGCGCGTCATGTGTCGCAGCACTGATCCGCCGCAAGGAGGCGCGTTAACGCCCAGTGAGCCGCCTCGCGAACGACTGCATCGTCGTCGTTCGCGAGCCCTCGCAGCGGTGCCACGAGCCGCTGATCCTTGCTGTTTCCAGCTGCGATACACGCATTGCGCACCATACGATCGCGACCGATCCGCTTGATCGGCGAACCGGCGAACACCTGCCGGAACGCAGCATCGTCGAGCGCCAGCAGATCGATCAGCTCGGGCGCTGCGAGTTCGGCGCGCGCGACAAATGCTTTGTTCGCCGCCGCACTGTCGGCAAATTTGTTCCAGGGGCAGACAGCGAGGCAATCGTCGCAACCGTACACCCGGTTACCCATCGCGACGCGGAATTCGAGCGGAATCGGCCCTTTATGCTCGATCGTGAGATAGGAAATGCAGCGCCGGGCATCGAGACGGTATGGCGCGGGAAACGCGTCCGTCGGGCAAGCGCGCTGGCAGGCATCGCAATTGCCGCAGCGGTCCGGATGCGGCGCATCGGGTTCCAGTGCCAGCGTTGTCATGATCGCGCCGAGAAACAGC
>JANODH010000187.1:0-6783 GCA_031412595.1 Sphingomonas sp.
CGACAGCGCCAGACCAGTCGATCGCAACAAAATGATCGAAGCTATGCGGTGGCAAGCATTTCCCGACGATTGCGGCGCAACGCCATGCCCGTCACGCCAAAGCCAAAAATCATGAACGTCCATGTCATCGGTTCGGGAACCGGCGCAAGGGCGAATTGGCGATTGATTTCGCGCGCTGCTGCTGCCTGCACCGCGGCGGTGGGATGAATGCCATCGAACGAGAAAATGCCAGTGCAGTCGATTCCGGGTCCCGGCGTGCGCGCAAGCAGACAGGTCGTATCGGTGCGCAGCGGCGGCAAACCCAGCGAACTCGGGCTCGTTCCTACTTTCGTGAAGAAGTCGAGGAAGGAGAACCGATACAGATTCGTGTCGGGCGTCAGTGTCAAAGCGTCAAGCGAGGCCTGAAGCTGCGCTTCCAATGCAAAGCCGGTCGGCGTCAGGTTCGGAATGCCGGTAATCAGGATATTCCGCGCGCCGATGCTGTTCAGATACTGGACGCCGCCGGCATATTGCGTGGCAACGGCAGTTGCATAGTCCGCTGGCAAAAGCGCTCCGGTGTCACCTCTGCCGAGCGCGAAAACGTCATTGCCCCCAAGCGTCAGGACATAAAGCGCATTCGGATCGGCAATACCACCCACGCGCGTCGTAAAGGCCGCCAGTTGGAACGCCAGATCGGGAGAAAAATCACCATTGGTTACGACACGGGCGCCGCCATAAGCAAAATTGTTGCCACCTGCGAGCGAGGCCACTGTGGGTGCGCCGAATGTCGCGATGCTCAGCAGGTCCGTAAAGTCATAGCCATTGGTAAAGCGGCCCTGGAAATAGCCCTGCGAGGCGTTTGGAACGGCGCCGCCGGTCGCGATCCGGATGTTGCCGGCATCGACCAAGCTGTCGCCAAAAATATAATAGGTTGAAAAAGATGCAGCGTTGGCAACGCTGGGCGCAACAAGCGCAAGGGCAAAGGCAACTCCGTAGGCTTTCATGTCATCGCTTCCCGTATGTTATTGATTATCCACTAACCATAACAAGCGGCGGCGCGTTGGCAATCCGGGAAATGCACGAGATTGTCTCGTTGTGGGTCTACGTTCCCGATGCATTTCTCAGACGATCCCAATGTGCGATGCGTTCGGTAATTTTGGCTTCGAAACCACGGTCGACAGGCGTGTATAATGTTGCGGGCGTCATTTCATCAGGCCAGTAGTTTGCGCCCGAAAAGCCTTCGTCGGTGTCGTGGTCGTAGGCGTAGCCTTTGCCGTAGCCGAGGTCTTTCATCATGCGCGTCGGTGCGTTGACGATGTTCATCGGCGGCATCAGCGACCCGGTATCGCGCGCGATCTTCCAGGCCGCCTTTTGCGCCTTGTATGCCGCATTCGATTTCGGTGCGGTCGCGAGATAAAGACAGGCTTGAACGATCGCTAGTTCGCCTTCGGGACTGCCGAGAAAATCATAAGCGTCCTTGGCCGCAAGGCATTGAACAAGCGCTTGCGGATCGGCGAGACCGACATCCTCACTCGCAAAGCGCACCAGTCGACGCAAAACATAGAGCGGCTCTTCGCCCGCGACGAGCATGCGTGCCAGCCAGTAGAGCGCAGCCTGTGGATCGGACCCGCGCAGCGATTTATGCAAAGCGGAAATCAGATTGTAATGGCCCTCGCGGTCTTTGTCGTAGACTGGCATCCGGCGATGGAGCAGCACTGAGAGTGACTGCGCGTCGAGCGGCTCGGGGATCTCGATTGAAAACAGTGTTTCTGCCTGATTGAGCAGAAATCGGCCATCGCCGTCGGCGCTCGCAATCAAGGCTGCGCGCGCATCGGCATCGATCGGCAGAGCGCGGCCTTCGATGGCTTCGGCACGGATGAGCAGTTCGGCCAGCGCGGCTGCATCGAGGCGGTGCAGCACAAGCACTTGCGCGCGGCTGAGCAGCGCGGCGTTCAACTCGAAACTCGGGTTCTCGGTCGTCGCGCCGACAAGCGTGATCGTGCCGTCTTCGACAAAGGGCAGAAAACTGTCCTGCTGCGAACGATTGAACCGGTGGATTTCGTCGACGAAGAGCAGCGTGCGCTGCCCGAGCGTTGCTGCATCACGCGCCGCCGCAAAAACACGTTTCAGATCCGCGACCCCCGAAAACACCGCGCTGATGCTTTCGAACCGCATGCCCACAGCGTCGGCAAGCAAGCGGGCGATGGTCGTCTTTCCCGTGCCCGGCGGACCCCAAAGGATGATCGACGCCAGTTTGTTTGCAGCGACCATCCGGCCGATTGCCCCATCGGCTGCGGTTAGATGATCCTGCCCGACGACATCGGCGAGGCGGGCGGGCCTGAGGCGGTCCGCGAGCGGCGGCAGCGGCGTGGGCGCTGCAAAGAGATCAGTCATCGCGTCGGTGGTTCTGGCTGTTGTGCCTTGCAATGACGCGAAGATACGTCTCGGCGAGTGCGCCGTTGACGGCATCCCAGGTGTAGGCGCCTGCTGCTTTCTCACCGGCTTCGCCCGCTGCGCGCGCCGCCGATGGATTGCGGACATAATGCTCAATCGCGTCGGCATAGCCCGCAATGTCGCGCGGCTCGATCAAACGGCCCGTGATGCCGTCGGCAACGAGACTACGCGTGCCGGTGGCGTTGGCCCCGACTACGGGCAACGCGCAGGCCATGGCTTCGGACGTTACATTGCCGAATGTTTCGGTGACGCTCGGTTGGAGCAACAAATTTGCTGAAGCGACAGCACGACCGAGGTCAGTGCCGTTTTGGTGCCCAGCGAAAATGGCGTCGGGAACCTGCGCGGCAAAGGCATCGCGCGCTGGGCCCTCACCGAGAACGAGAACTTTGTGCGCGACGCCCCGCGTTCTTAGTTCGGCGATCGTTTCGGCAAACACGTCGATTCCTTTTTCGAGGACAAGGCGCCCGAAAAACAGGATCGTGAAGTCATCGTCGGCAATGCCCAGCGAGCGCCGCCAGTCGAGGCTTCGTCGCGCTGGATTGAAAACATTGCGGTCGATGCCGCGACCCCATATGCCGATATCTGAATTCATCCGTTCGTCGCGCAGTACATCTGCCATTGAGGGGGACGGCGCGACGATCGCATCGCATTTTCGATAAAAACGCCGCTGTAGCGCCGTGACGCTGCTTTCGAGAAAGCCAAGCCGATAATAATGGAAATAGGTTTCGAACCGCGTGTGCACCGACGCAATCACGGGCAGGCCACGCGACTTGGCGTAGCGGACGGCGCTATGGCCGAGGATTTCCGGCGATGACACATGAACGATGTTCGGCCTGAATGCATCGATATCAGCGCGTGCGGTATCAAGCCCCAGCGGCACGCGATACTCGGGGCGGAAGGGAACCGCGACTGATCGGACGCCAACGAGATCGCCCGTCGGCGGAAATGCGGGATGCTCCACCACGGGCGCGTAGATCCGCACAGCAGCGCCCTTGTCGAGAAGCCAGCCAACGAGATTGTTGAGCGCGCGGTTTGCCCCGTCGCGAACATAATTGTAATTTCCGCTGGTCAGCGCAATGCGGAGGTCGGCAATCTGCATGGTTAATGCCGTTACAGGGCTGCCGCGCAAATTGCTAACCGCGCCAGAATCTGTAGACCTCTCGCGGTTCAAGAAGGAGCGGGGCGACGATGGTTTTCGAACGGATCAATCCGATGACGGGCGCCGTTGCGTCGACGGCAAAAGCAATGAAAGCTCGAGACATGGCGCAGATCGCAGAGCGTGCGGCGGCGGCATTTCCGGTGTGGGCGGCCATGGGGCCGAACGCTCGTCGCGCCGTTCTGAACAATGCGGCCGACGCGCTTGAAGCAAAATCGGACGCATTTATCGATGCAATGATCGATGAAACCGGTGCGACGCGCGGCTGGGCGATGTTTAACCTCGGCCTGGCCGCCGGCGTCGTTCGCGAAGCCGCCGCGATGACCACGCAAATCAGTGGCGAGGTTATCCCGTCGGACAAGCCGGGATGTCTTGCGATGACGTTGCGCGAACCCGTCGGCGTGATCCTTGGGATTGCCCCATGGAACGGGCCGATCGTCTTAGGCGTCCGGGCGATCGCGGTGCCGCTGGCCTGTGGCAACAGTGTCATTCTGAAAGCGTCGGAAACCTGCCCGCGCACGCACGAACTGATCATTGAGGCGTTTGCCGAGGCCGGCTTTCCCGAGGGCACGGTGAACATCGTGACCAACGCGCCCGGGGATGCCAATGATGTGGTCGGTGCGCTGATCGATCATCCCGCGATCAAGCGGATTAACTTCACCGGGTCGACGGCGGTCGGTCGCATTATCGCGCAGCGCGCGGCGGAGCATCTGAAACCGTGCCTGCTTGAACTGGGTGGCAAGGCACCGTTGATCGTGCTCGACGATGCCGACCTGGATGAAGCCGTCAAAGCCGCGGCGTTCGGCGCGTTCATGAACCAGGGGCAGATTTGCATGTCGACCGAGCGGATCATCGTCGTCGACAGCGTCGCCGATGCATTCGCGGCAAAGTTCGCTGCCAAGGCAAAGACTCTGACGGCGGGCGATCCACGCGTCGGCGCAATGCCATTGGGTGCGCTGGTCAGTGCGCAGGCCGCGGCGCGCGTAAACGCCCTGATCGACGATGCGGTGGGCCGGGGCGCGCAGGTGCTGGCGGGCGGCAAGGCAGACGGCCTTCTAATGCCGGCAACCGTCGTCGATGGCGTAACCGATGCGATGACCCTGTATCACGACGAAAGTTTCGGCCCTGTCGTGGCGCTCATCCGCGCCAAGGACGAGGAGGACGCGATCCGCCTGGCCAATGACACTGACTATGGCCTGTCGGCGGCGGTGTTCACACGCGACACCGCGCGTGGACTGCGCGTCGCCCGGCAGATCCGGTCCGGCATCTGTCATATCAACGGCCCGACCGTGCATGACGAAGCGCAGATGCCGTTCGGCGGTGTCGGCGCGTCGGGCTATGGCCGTTTTGGCGGCAAGGCGGGGGTCGACAGCTTTACCGAATTGCGCTGGATCACGATCGAGACCCAGCCGGGACAGTATCCGATCTGATCAGGCAAATTCCTCGGTCTCGACCGTTGCTTGCATAGCGGCTGTGTAGCGCGGTCCCGAGACGGTCTGTTCGTTGATCAGCGCATCGATTTGCGCGATAGTCTGATCATCGGGCAGCCAGTTCCACCGGGCAATATTTTCCTCGACATGCGCGATTTTCTGGCTGCCGGGAATCGATACGATATGGTCGCCCTTGGCGTGTACCCATCCCATTGCCAGCTGTGATGGGGTTACGCCGACAGCTTGCGCGATTTCGCAGAAGCCAGCGACGAGGTTCATGTTCACGCTGAAATGAGGCTCCTGAAAACGCGGCCATGCGGCTCGCATATCGGTTTTGTGCCATTGCTGCTCGACGCGAAACCCGCCTGTCAGAAAGCCGCGCCCGACAGGCGAAAATGCAACAAATGTGACGCCGAGTTCCTTACATGCGTCAAGCACCGCGATTTCGGGATTGCGCGTCATCGGCGAATATTCGGTCTGCATGGCAGCACAGGGGTGAACAGCATGCGCGCGCCGAAGCGTCTCGGCTGACATTTCGGACAAGCCGTAGCTCCCGATTTTGCCTTCTCGAACAAGGTCGGCCAGCGCACTGACAGACGCCTCGATCGGCGTATCGAAGTCGCGGCGGTGAAGATAATAAAGATCGATGTGATCGGTTTGCAGCAGTTTCAGGCTGATCTCGCACGCAGCCTTGATTGCTTCGGGCCGACAATCGATCCTGCGCGATTTGCCATCGATGAAAATCCCGGTTTTTGACGCGAGGAAAAATTCTTTGCGCCGTCCTTTGAGCGCCTCGCCGATCAATGCTTCGGACTGGCCGTCGCCATAAATGCGCGCGGTGTCGAGATGGTCATAGCCTTTGTCGAGTGCCGTATTGAGCAGCCTGCGTGCATAATCGTCGTCAACCGGCGGGCCATAAGCCCAGCAGATATTCATGCAGCCGAGGCCGACGGGGTTAACGGCGCGACCGTTGATCGTTCTTTTCAAATCCGAAACCTCGTATCAATAAGCGACGTCGCAAACCTCGCCTGGCGGGTGATACAGACCAGTCAAGGATTTGACTATGGCCCAAAGCGTTAGCGTCAAACCAATTTGACCGCGAAAATAAAGCCGCATAATTTTCGGCGAGGTCGGCCTTCTCGTACAAACGGGATCGCCTGAGCTTCGGCAAGTCAGGTCGTTGTCAGTGCCTTGAAGCGACCGTCGCTTTTAAGCGGCGAAAGCAAGGGATCGATTGCGGCCTGCAAAAGCCCTGAGTCACCGATGATTTTGGCTTTGCGCAGGGTTTCGATTGCATCGTCGGCACGGTTCCACTGCGCAAGTATCTGTGCCTGTTGATAAAGCGCGCTGTCACCGAGTTCAGCTTTGAGCTGCGCCATTGCGGCATCGGCAGCTTTACCATCGTTCAACTTGCGCGCCGCAATGGCGAGACCCGGTAGCCTGAGCAAAGCGGCCGGTTCGGCACGAAAAGCTTCTGCAGCTTCGGTATATTTACCGAGCATCAGATTGCAGTTTCCGATATTTCCGTTTGCATTCCGCAGCTTTGGGTTCAGCTTCAACGCTTGCTGCGACAGCGGGATCGCTGCTGTATATTGACCCGAAAGATACTGAACGAGGCCAGCCGCGCGAAAAGTGGCCGGATTCAGACGGTCAAGGTCGATGGCGCGCGTGGCGGCATCGATCGCTTGCTGCTGCCGCCCCGACCGCGCGGAAAAGATCGCGTAAAGCACCTGAATGTCCGCATCGCCTTTGCCCAGGAGCGCA
>JANODH010000188.1:0-2927 GCA_031412595.1 Sphingomonas sp.
AGCTCAGCCCCGGCGCGTCGTTATCCGATATTGTGGCGGCGATAAACCAGATCGGGGCATCGCCGGGCGATCTCGCCGAGATCTTGCAAGCGCTGAAGCAAGCGGGTGCCATGAAAGCGGAGTTGATTGTGTTATGAATGTCACGGCATCTTCTCTTGCAGCGACCCCTGCGCCGTCCCCAGCCATAAAAGAGACAGCGCAGCGCTTCGAAGCGATATTTCTGCGCCAGATGATTGCCGCAATGCGCACGCCGTCACTCGGCGATGATCTGTTCGGGTCCGACGCGTCGAACCAGTTTCGCGATATGTCGGACGCGCGGCTTGCCGATACCATGGCAGGGCAGTTCGGCATTGCCCGGTTGCTCGAAAAGCAGCTGGCCAAATGAGCGATCTGCTCAACATCGGCGCATCGGGACTGCGCGCTTATCGGGCGTCGCTCGCCGTGACGAGCGACAATATCGCCAATGCCCAGACGGCCGGCTATGCCCGCCGCAGCCTGCGATTGGCCGAAGTGTCGATTACGAGTGCGCCTGATTTCCGTTATCGCAACCGCACGCGGTTCGACGGGGTTGACATCAGCGCGACACTGCGCGCGACAGATAGCTGGCGAACCTCCGACGCGCGCCTGGCCGCGTCGGTGCAAGGCAAGACCGAAACAGTCGCAACATGGATGACCATTGCCGAAACCGGTCTGTCGGACAGCGATACGGGCACGGGCGCTTCGCTTGCGCGTATGTTTGCGGCAGGCACTGCACTCGCCGCCGATCCCAACAGCCGCGCCCCGCGCAGTGCTTTTCTGGCAAGCGTCGATACAGCAGCCTCATCGATTCGCGCCAATGCGGCGGCGCTTTCACGCGCAGCAACAGGCATCGTGGAAGGCGCGCAGGCGACAGTCGATGAACTGAATGCGAACTTGAAAGCGCTCGCCGACGTCAATCTCGCTATTCGAAGGACTCCTGCGGGGTCGAGTGCGAATGCGGAGCTTGCCGATCAGCGCGATGTTCTGATCGACCAGATTGCTGCACAAACCGATGTGACGGCGACTGTCGCGGCGGACGGCAGCACGATATTGACGCGCGCCGGGGCAACACTCGTGGCCGATGGCAAATCTGCCGTTCTTGCACTTAATGTTGCCGCGGACGGGCGACTGTCGTTCACGCAGACGTTCGACAGCGTGACGTCTTCATCCACGCCATTGGGCGGCATTATCGGCGGCATCGCGATCTCGGCAAACATTGTCGCTGATCGTCGCATTGCGCTCGACACGCTTGCCAGCGATTTTGCGACTGCCCTCAACAGCTGGCATGGCGCGGGGCGCACGCCTGCTGCTGCTGGGGGGGCACCAGTGCTCGACGCATCGGGTGGTGCGATTGCACTGGCAGCCCTCGTTACCGACCCGGCTGAGGTGGCCGCGGCCGATGCCAGCGGCACGTCGAACGGCAACATGCTTGCGCTGTCGGGCGTTCGAACGGCGAGCGGCGTCGAAAATCAATGGGCGGCACTCGTTGCAACCCAAGCGCAGGCAACGGCGTCGGCGCGGACCGATGAAGCGCGTAGTGCCGCGCGAAAAGACACAGCCGACGCAGCGCGCGACATGGTGGAAGGTGTAGATCTCGATCGTGAAGCCGCCGATCTGATTCGCTTCCAGCAAGCCTATGAAGCATCCGCGCGCGTCATCCAGATTGCCAAGGAAACCGTCGATACCATCCTGAGGATGTTCTGATGACCGGGATACGCTTTCGCATCGATGCAGCGATCCGCCACCAGAGCGCGCTCGCCGCACGGATAGCGCGCGCTCAGGCTGACATAACAATGGGCAAACGCATTCAGGCAGCATCGGACGATCCGGCAGCGGCGGTCCGCATCGCGCAGCTCCGACGCACCCAGACGAACGAGACCGCCTGGCGAAGTAATGTCGATATCGGGATTGCGCTGGCAGCGCGGGCCGATGCGACGCTCGGCAATGTTGCAAACCTGCTCGATCGCGCGCGTGAACTCGGCACCTTGGGCGCCAATGAGACGTTGAGCGACAAGGATCGCGCGACCATTGCGCAGGAGTTGCGCAGCCTTGCCGACGAAATCGACAGCCTGAGCAACGGCACCGACGCGACAGGCCAACCCATTTTTCCGACAGCACCACTTGGATTCCCCGTCGGCGACGGCCTCACGCTGACAGCAACAGCGTCGCGCAGTGATGCGTTGGACGTTGCGGGGCGCAGTATGGCGACGGTCCTGCGCGACGCAGCGACCGGTATCGTTTCGAGCACAGCCGGTCGGGCAGCAGCGCTTGCTGACATCAATACGGCAAGCGACCAATTAAGCGCCGTTCGCGGTGAACAGGGTGCCCGCGCGGACCGCTTCGATGCGTTGCGTGACCGCTTGATCGATTCGGCAACCGCAATCGCCGAGGAACGCAGCAGCATCGAAGATACTGATCTGGCGGCAACGATTGCGCGCGTTCAGACTGATCAGCTTTCGCTCGATGCCGCGCAATCGCTTTTTGCGCGGATCAATCGCCGGACATTGTTCGACCTTCTGGGCTAAATAGTCGGAGCGATCCGTCGTTAACTCTGATGAGCCGCCCGGCGCTCCGGGCCAATTCGGGGGACCACCACGACCATGTTTCCAGCCATCGGCCTTGTTGTTCTCATCGTCATGGTGTTCGGCGGCTTTGCTCTGACAGGCGGGCATCTCGAGCCAGTCTTGCACGCGCTGCCGCATGAAATGCTGATCATCGGTGGTGCAGCGATTGGCGCGCTCATCATCGGTAATTCAGGGGCACAGTTGAAAGCGCTTGGCGGTGGCCTCGTCAAAGTGTTCAAAGGGCCATCGTGGAAGAAACAGGATTTTCTCGACACGATTTTCCTTGTCTCCAAGCTCATGAAAATGCTCCGCGTCGAAGGGCCGGTTGCGGTCGAGCCGCACATC
>JANODH010000189.1:0-5732 GCA_031412595.1 Sphingomonas sp.
AGGCTCTTCATCACTTCGCCGTGCAGCCAGATGTTCATCGTCGCTGAATCATTGGTATCGCCGGTGAAGCCGAGTTCTTTCGCAAGCGTCGTGCGATTGGCAAGGCTCGAATCGAGATTCAGCAACTTCATCAGGTCGACAATCGAGGTTTTGTAGTTCGAGGGCTGACCTTTTTCCGCTGCGATTGCGGCAAGCCGTGCGTCGATTGCCTCGGGCGTCGCGGGCACAGGCGCCGGCGGCGGAGCGACAGGGGCAATGACCACAGGTGCCGGGGCTTCTTCCGCGGCTTCTGCGGGCTTTCCGAAAATTGCGTTCTTGATCGCGCCGAAAATACTCATCGGATATTCCTCTTGTTGGGGACGTTCGGAAGCTAGCCGTGCTTTGTTGCGGTTGCGAGTCCCAATGCCCGCCCGGCCACGGCATCGAGTTTTGCCAGGATAGCCGGGTCACGTGCTTCGGGCGCGGTGATCAACGCGAAATCGAGATTGGTATCGATCGGCGACGCTGCGCGTTCGGCGGGCAGTGCCTTTGCCAACGCTGAAACCAAAGCCCGCGCCTTCACTGCATTTTTGCCCAGCTGCGCAACAACTTCGGCCACGTCGACATGCGCTTCGCCTTCGCGCCAGCAGTCGTAGTCGGTCACCATCCCGACAAGCGCATAGGGAAGCTCGGCCTCGCGCGCGAGCTTGGCTTCGGGCATTGCGGTCATGCCGATGATTTGCGCGCCCCATTGCCGATACAGATGCGATTCAGCGCGCGTCGAAAACTGCGGCCCTTCCATCGCAAGATAGGTCGCACCTTCGGCCACATCGGCCCCCGCTGCGCGCGCTGCATCGGCAACGAACGACGACAAGCGCGGACAGACGGGGTCCGCCATCGAAACATGCGCGACCATGCCTGTTCCGAAGAAACTCGGGACGCGCCCCTTGGTCCGGTCGATAAACTGGTCTGCAACCACGAAATGCCCCGGTGGCAATTCCTCGGCAAGCGACCCCACAGCGGAAATCGACACGATGTCGGTGCATCCAGCCCGTTTCAGCGCATCGATATTGGCACGCGCATTAAGCTCGCCTGGTGCAATCCGGTGACCCCGCCCATGCCGCGGCAAGAACACGAATTTCGCCCCCGCAATATGCCCCGTCAGCAGTTCGTCCGATGGCGGACCCCATGGCGTGTCGACTGCAATCCAGCAGGCATCTTCCAGTGCATCGATGGCATAGAGTCCCGACCCACCGATTATCCCGATCGTCCAAGCCTTGTTCATGTGAGCGACCTATTGCATGAGGACGAACGTCCGCAAGCAGAGATGGCAAAGCTATGAAGAGAATGTTGATCGGGTTGACCGCGCTTGTCGCGACGCAAGCGAGTGCTGCCTTGCCCGTCAGCGGCAAATGGATGACGCACGACAAGGATTCGATCGTCGAAATCGCGCCCTGCGGTGCGTCAGTCTGCGGCAAGGTTGTCCGCGTGTTGAAAATGATGCCGAACGGCCAGACACCGATCGACCTCAACAATCCTGACCCAGCACTGCGCAATCGCCCGGTGCAGGGCATGATGATCCTCACGGGTTTCACAAAAGGTGATAATCAGTGGAACGGTCGGATTTACGATCCGAAATCGGGGAAAAGCTACAAATCGAAGCTGGCGCGCAATCCCGACGGCAGCTTAAAAGTCCAAGGCTGCATCGGCTTTCTCTGCCGCAGCTTCAACTGGACTGCGGTGAAGTAAGCACACTGCGCGCACGGCCGTAAGCAAAATAGACGACCAACCCGATCGCGTTCCAGATCACGAAATAAAGCTGCGTCTGCACCGGCAAGCTGTAAAAAAGATACAAGCAGCCGAGCACAGCGACGGGCCCGACAATCCAGGCGAGCGGCGTTCGGAAAGTCCGCACAGCGCCGGGATCGCGCCGCCGCAGCACCAGCATCGCCACCGAAACGGCAATGAACGCGGCCAGCGTGCCCGCATTTGCGAGCGCCGCAATCGAATCGATCGGCATCACGCCGGCAATGATGGCAACAAGGACAGCCGTAATGATCGTGATCCGCACAGGCGTTCCGCGCTTGGGGTCAACCGACGCAAGGCTGAGCGGCAAGAACCCGTCGCGCGCCATCACGAGAAAAATGCGGCTCTGCCCGTAAAGAAAAGCAAGGAGGACAGTCGGCAATGCGATGACTGCTGCAGCCGCCACCAGCGTCGCAATGCCCGGGCTGCCGATTTCGCGCAAGATCAGCGCCAATGGCTCGGGGCTCTTTGCAAAGCCGGTGTAAGGCAGCGCGCCGACCGCTGCTGCCGCCACGACGACATAAATGACGGTGCACATGACCATCGAACCGACAATCCCGATCGCCAGATCGCGTTCGGGCCGTTTGGCTTCTTCGGCAGCGGTCGAAATGGCATCGAACCCATAAAAGGCGAAGAATATTATCGCGGCGGCTGCCATGACGCCGCGCTCGACACCGTCCGGACCCATCGTTTTGGCAAAACCGAACGGTGACCATGGCTGAAGGTTGGCTGCATCGAAATGCGGCAGCGCAACGGCCACGAACAGTATCAATGTCGCGATTTTGACGAGTACCAGAGTCGCATTCAGCGTCGCGCTTTCGCGGGTTCCGAGCATGAGGAGCGCAGCGACCACGCCGATGATGAAAACGGCCGGAAGATTAACGACGCCACCCAACGCAGGCCCGGCGGTCAGCGCAAGTGGCAGGTTAACACCGATCCCGGTCAGGAAGCCGCTTGCGTAGCCCGACCAGCCCACCGCTACGGCACTGACAACCAGCGAATATTCGAGGATCAGCGACCAGCCGACGACCCACGCAATAATCTCGCCGAGCACGGCATAACTATAGGTATAGGCACTGCCCGAAGCAGGCATCATCGTTGCCATTTCGGCGTAGGCAAGTGCCGCGCAAGCACAGATCAGCCCCGCTATTCCAAATGAGAGGAGGACGGCTGGCCCTGCCCGATCAGCACCGACGCCGATCAGCGTCAAGATACCCGTCCCAACGATCGCGCCGACTCCGAGCGCGAGGAGATGCGGCCAGGACAATGTCCTCGTCAGTTGCTGGTGCGTCGGAAGTTCGTGCGAGGGGACGATGATCTTGCGGCGAAAAAGCGACGACATAGACAGCAAACCCCTGACTGGTGCGTGATCTCTAATCGTCTTTTCCGACTATGCGCAACCCGAACGCAAGCAGCCCGCCATTCAGCTTTCCGCAGCGACTTCATCGACCACTTTTTTCGGCCGACCGCGACGCTTCGGAGCGACGGGCTCTTCGGTCTCGACGAGCGGCGCAACGGCGATCGCTGGCGGCAACAGATCAAGACTAATGGTCAGTGCTTCTGGCTCATCGTCGCGCGACACGGGTGTTTCGCGATCGCGGCGTGGTCTGTCGTCGCGCGACCGATCTTCGCGCGGCATCCGCTCCTGACGCGGCCGATCTTCCCGAGGCCGGTCTTCCCGAGGCCGATCATCACGCGGACGGTCTGCCCGGGGACGCTCCTCGCGCGCACGATCCTCACGCGGCCGATCGTCGCGGGCGGGTCGCTCCTGGCGATAGTCGTCGCGCGGTGCGCGATCCTGCCCGTTACCGTTGCTGTTGCTGTTGCTGCGCGGACGATCTCCCTGTTCCCGGCCACCCTGCTCCCGGGCACCATAATCGCGACGTGGGCGACTATCGCGATCCTCGTCGTTCCGATCGCGTGTTTCCTGCGGCTGCGGCTCACGGTCGTAACGTGGCTGGGCTTGCGGCGCTTGAACCCGCGACTGCGGGCGCGGATCGAACTCGTCGCCGTCGAACGCTTCTTCGCCATCGTCGCTGCCGTCGTAGTTTTGAGTCTCGCCCTGTTCCTGCGCCCCATCGCGACGCGGCTGATTTTCTTCGTAACGAGCCCGCGTATCGGCGAGCACGCGGAAATAATGATCGCTGAACTGCAGATAATATTCAGTCAGCACGCGGTCTCCCGATTGCTGGGCATCGCGTGCGAGCGTCTTATATTTTTCGAGCAACTGCGCTGCATTACCGCGCGACCGGTTGTCGATGCGATTGCCATTGTCCTGATTGCGCGTGCCGCCCGAATTGCTGCTTTGCGGGCGCTGGTTATTATTGCCACGGCCGCGACGGCGGCTGTTCTGCTGACGATTGTTGATCAAGATAAGGTCGTCCCTAACAAGGAGGTCAAAAAAATTCCCTCTGCGCCCCATTGCGTGCTGTCGTATCCGAACCGCCGGACGATCAGCCGCTTCGCCGGACCCCGAGCAAAATCGCCTGAAGCCGGGTAAGTTGGGGGTAAAGAGACGGCGCATTCGCTTCGCAAAGCTGGGAGATGCGTTCGTCCCTTGGGTATCATTTAGCGGCGAATGTTGGATGAACCAAGCATTATTTGCGCGTCGCGAGCAGGCAGCGGTCGCGCCCGCCCAGATCTTTACGACAGTTGACCTCGAAATCCTCGCTTTCCAGCAACGCGGTCACTGCTGAGGCCTGCGTGTGGCCGATTTCGATGCAAGCGATGCCACCCGTCACGCGCGCGAGTTGCGGGACGAGAATTCGATAGGCGTCAAGGCCATCGGCCCCTGCGAACAGCGCGCAAGCAGGCTCATAATCACAAACCTGCGACTCGAGGTCTGCGCCGGTTTCCACATAGGGCGGATTGCAGAGCACAAGGTCGAAGCGTTCTTCGATCCCGTCAGTCCAATTGCCCACACGCAATTGCGCGCGGCCCGGCGCAATGCGGTCGGCATTTCGCGCCGCAATCGCGAGTGCAGCCTCAGAGGCGTCGACGCCCAGCCCCGTGGCGTTCGGCCACTGGTCGAGCGCTGCAAGCAACAGCGCGCCCGACCCTGTGCCGAGATCGAGAATGCGCTTCGGTCCCGCTTTACCAAAATGCGCAACCGCAGCTTCGATCAGTGTCTCGCTGTCGGCGCGGGGAATCAGCACTGCGGGCGAAACATCGAGGTCGATCGTCCAGAAACCGCGCGTGCCAATGATATAGGCGACGGGCTCGTGCTGCAGGCGGCGGGCGATAAACGCGGCATATTCAATATCATCACGCGCATGTTCGCGCAGCAGTTTCAGGTCGAGTTTGGGCGTATCGGAAACAGCGGCGAGTGCCTCAATCACCCAAAGCCCCCAGCCGCGCGGCTTCGTCTTCGGAAATCAGCGCGCCGACAAGTTCGTCCATCGCACCTTCGAGGATTTCGGGTAGGCGGTGCAGCGTCAGGTTGATCCTGTGATCGGTCACGCGCCCCTGCGGGAAATTATAAGTGCGGATGCGTTCGGAACGATCGCCTGACCCGACCATTGCCTTGCGCGCACCCGATCGCTCGTCCGCCAAGCGCGAGCGCTCGAGTTCGTACAGCCGCGTTCGCAGGACCTTCAGCGCTTTTGCCTTGTTCTTATGCTGCGACTTTTCGTCCTGCTGGATCACGACAAGCCCCGAGGGCAAGTGCGTGATCCTGACAGCGCTGTCCGTCGTATTCACCGACTGCCCGCCCGGCCCCGACGAGCGATAGACGTCGATTCTCAAATCCTTCTCGTCGATATGGACGTCGACCTCTTCGGCCTCGGGCAGCACCGCCACCGTCGCCGCGGACGTGTGGATCCGCCCGCCGCTTTCGGTTGCCGGGACGCGCTGGACACGGTGGACGCCGCTCTCGAACTTCAGCCGCGCGAACACTCCGGTGCCGTTGATCGAGGCGACCGCTTCCTTGAAACCGCCGACGTCGGAGG
>JANODH010000190.1:0-4229 GCA_031412595.1 Sphingomonas sp.
CCGAGGCCTGTCAGGCAATGCCGGGTCAGACCGTTATCGACCTTTGCGCCGGAGCCGGCGGGAAAACGCTGGCTCTGGCGGCAGAGATGGAAGGCGAGGGGCAGTTGTACGCGTGCGATACCGATCGCGGCAGGCTCTCTCGTCTCGTACCGCGCGCACAAGTGGCAGGGGCAGGCTTCGCCCAGATCCGGATGCTCAACCCTAAACGAGAACAAGAAGCACTCATAGACCTCGTTGGTGCCGCGGATATTGTCCTCATCGATGCGCCATGCTCGGGCACGGGTACATGGCGGCGCAATCCCGAACTTCGCTGGCGATTGACGCACGCACGCCTCGACGCGGTGATTGCGCTTCAGGCTTATCTGATCGAACTGGCGGCGACGTTGGTGAAGCCCGGCGGTTCCCTCGTCTATGCCGTATGCTCGCTGATCGGCGAGGAAGGGCAGGCTCAGATCGATCGCTTTTTACGTCATAAAAGCGGTTGGACCCAGGAAAGCGGCCGAACGCTGACGCCCTCGCGCGATCACACCGATGGTTTTTTCGTCGCGCGGCTTATTCGGGCGTGCTAGCCCGTTGGTCCGAATGGTTATGGAGACCCTTATGCGCCTGACGCCCCCTGCAATCGCGATTGCCGTTCTGCTTGCGACAGTTTCGAGTGTCAGCCACGGTCAGCGCCCCGATAGCCAGATCGATCCGCGTTCGCTGATGCTCATGCGCATGGGACAGGCAGAGGCCGGTGCGGGGCGTTATGATTCAGCGACCGACGCGCTTGAAAGTGCGCTCGCAGTTGATCCGAAAAACCGAGCGGCGTTTCTTGTCTTGGCAGACGTCGCAAAAAAACAGGGCCTGCCGGGCAAAGCGATCCGGCTATATCGCGAAGCGTTGCTGATCGAGCCGAATGATATCGTTGCGCTTGCAGGACAAGGTGAGGCACTTGTCGCAAAAGGGGCGGTAACCAAAGCAAAGGAAAATCTCGCCAAGGTGCGAACGCTTTGCCTGACGGCCTGTCCTGAACAAGTCATGCTTGCGGCGGCGATCGAGAAAAGTGCCACGGGCACGGCAATGTCGGCGCAGACCGTAACCCCTCGTCCCGTCGCTACCGTTGGCAATGTTAATTAAATCAGGCGCGCGATTGCGATGAAGTCTTCGACTGACAGCGTTTCGGCGCGACGCGATGAATCGAGGCCGAGGGTTTCGAGTGCTTCGAGCGCAGCGGGGATTGATTTGACACTCTGGCGCAGCATTTTGCGTCGCTGACCGAAGGCCGCTGCCGTCAGTCGTTCGATCGCAGCGCATTGAACGCCATCGGGCGCTCGTTTCGGGACAATGTGGACGACAGCCGACATGACTTTGGGTGGCGGCGTGAAGGCCGACCGGTGCACTTTCATCGCGATCCGCGCCTCACTGCGCCACTGCGACAAGACTGCCAGGCGACCGAAAGCCGACGTGTCGGGCGTTCCGACAATGCGTTCTGCAACTTCCTGCTGAAACATCAGCGTCAGCGATGCCCAGCGCGGCGGCCATGCTTCCCCGGTCAACCAATTTACGAGCAGCGCCGTCCCGATATTATAGGGCAAGTTCGCAACGATATGCCCGCCGGGTTTCAGAACATCTGGCAAGGCAACGGTCATCGCGTTGGCTTCGATCACCCGCAAACGACCGGGATGTCGTTCGCCGAGTTCCGAAAGTGCGGGCAGGCAACGGCGGTCGCGCTCAACGACTGTCACGTCTGCCCCTGCATCGATCAGCGCACGCGTCAAACCGCCGGGACCGGGACCGACTTCATAGACGGACCGACCATTTACGTCACCGGCTATTGCAGCGATTCGGTCGAGCAACTGACTGTCGAGGAGGAAATTCTGCCCCAGCGCTTTGCTCGCCGTAAGCCCGTGTCGTGCAATGACGTCCCGGAGCGGCGGGCGGTCGCTGGTCACGCGGCTTGTTGAGTGCAGGCCTGTTCAGCGCGACATGCGGTTGCCTGTGCTGCCATCGTGATCGCTGCTATCATCGCACCCGGATTTGCCATATCGCGCCCTGCGATGCCGAACGCGGTGCCATGGTCGGGCGCTGTCCTGACAATCGGGAGACTGAGCGTCATATTGACACCATCATCAAAATGTAGCGTTTTCAGAGGGATCAGCGCTTGGTCGTGATACAGGCAAATCGCCACGTCATATTCCTGCCTCGCTCGCGCGTGGAACATGGCATCGGCAGCGTTCGGGCCGCTAACGTCGATCCCTTCTGCGCGCAGAATTTCCATGGCGGGGATGATCAAATCGATTTCTTCGGTTCCCAGTGCACCATTCTCGCCAGCATGCGGATTGAAGCCGGCAAACGCGAGCCGTGGATTGTCGATACCGAAATTACGCTGCAGACCACGTGATGTTGCCCGGCCGGTCGCGACAATTTTCTCGATCGTCAACGCTCCGCGAACATCGGCAAGCGGCAGATGCGTCGTCACAGGCACGACTTTCAGTGTTGGGCCTGCCAGCAGCATTACCGCATTTGCGCTGGCAACACCGCATCGTTCCGCAATGAATTCAGTCTGCCCCGGATGCGAAAAGCCGATCGCATAAAGCTGCGTTTTCGATACCGGCCCCGTCACGAGCGCACGCGCCGCACCCGATCGCGCGATGCCGACCGCCAATTCCAGCGAATCGAGCGAACAACGCGCGCCCTCAAGATTCGGCTCGCCGGGTGTGATCGATCCGGCATCTTCGAGTTGCATCACAGGTAGCGCGCGCGCGAACACATCAACGGCCTGACGCGGATCGTCGATCGCTTCGACGGGTCCCAGCCACACGGCTTGCACGGCGCGGACGTCACCGACGGCAAAGAAGGAGCAAAGACCGGCGCGTTCGCGTTCGACCCATGCTTTGGCGATTATTTCCGGACCAATGCCCGCGGGATCGCCCATGGCAACAACGAGCGGGGCATTGGCTGAATAGAGACTAGCGATATTCCACCACCGCATCGCGCCGAAGGTCACGCAGATAGCGTTGCGCACGCTGATTGACGCGCGTTTCTTCCATTTGCGCCATCAGCTGGTCGAACGAAGGGCCGCCCACGCTCTGCGCGTCGTCCCGTCCGCAAAGAACGAGGACGCGCACGCCTTCTGCTTGAGAACCGAACGGTGGCGTTGCTTCGCCGATCGACAGTTTAAGCAGCATCTCTTGCAATGGCGCTGGCAGATCGCGCACGCGGACCTGATCATTATCGATAACTTCTGCTTTCTGTGCCGCTGCCACTTCGGCAACCCGACCGCAGCCGCCCATATTGCGCGTCGCCTTGGCGAATGCTTCAGCGCGAGCAGTCGCGGCAGCCGTGCTCAAGCCAGGGTCGAATTTGACCGACATCTGCCGCAAATTCAGAACCGCGTCGCGCGGATCGGATGTCAGAACTTGTCGGCTGTCGACGAGGTAGACGAGGGAAAAACCGCCAGGAACGGCAACTGGCCCAGCAATCTGACCGACAGAAATTTCCTGTGCTGCCAGCGCGAGCGCGTCGGGCAATTGTGGCGCGCGGACCCAGCCAAGGTCGCCCCCGACGGCGGCTGTGGATGCTTCCGAAAATTGACGGGCATAAGCTGCAAACGATCCACCTTGCCGAATCTGATCGATGATCCGCCGCGCGTTGGCAATAACTTCGTTCGAGTTTTCAGGCGTGGCTGAAAGATAGATTTCACCGATGTGATATTCTTTCTGGCCCTTCGAGGCTTCGAGGCGCGCCATAATCGCCTGCACTTCCTCACCGCTGACGTTCACAAATGGTTCGACCTTGCGGCGAAGGACGCGGCTCCATGCAAGTTCGCCTTGGATCTGACGCTTGATCGACCGATCCGAAGAGCCTTGTTCGCGAAGATACGCACCCATCGTTGCGGGTGTGCGCTTGAAGCGCTCTGTAATGCGCGCATAAGCAGAATTGATCTCGGCCGACGTGATCGTAATTTCGTTTGCCTTGGCTTCTTGGATCTGCAGCGTTTCATCGACAAGGTTACGTAAAACCTGCAGTCGCAATCGCTCTTTTTCCTCGGCCGAAACGCGGCCACCATTAGCCAGCACGATCAATGCTAGCCGATGATCGACATCAGTGCCTGTGATAATGTCGCCATTCACGATAGCCGTGGCTTTGCGAAGGTTCGGATCGACCTTGCCAAAAGTCGTCAGTACCGATGGCAAGTTTAGGCCCGCATTATTGGGAACCGGCGCTTGTTCTGAAACCGTTTGGGC
>JANODH010000191.1:0-1820 GCA_031412595.1 Sphingomonas sp.
GACGTGCTGGCGCTTTCCGCACCCAAGGCCACGCAGTTCGTCAACAATGGCGCGCAACTGGTTGCGCTCGATCTCGATGCTGAGCGTCTGACGCCCAACGCGCCGCCGCCGGTCATGGCCGCGGTCGCAGTGCCCGAGCCCGAGCCCGAGCCCGTGGCGGTCGCCGAGCCTGCTCTGCCTGACGATATTGTCGGGCGCACTGTAACAGCGGCCGCCGCGTCGCAGCCTGCGCCCAAACAAAAAGTCCAGCGCGTGGCAATGATCACGTCGGTCTCGGCGCGCGAGATTGCCCAGCTGGCGCAACTGGAGAGCCTTAAACGCCCGTGACCACGCTGATTGCCCAGCCGCTGCGGATCCGCACTCAGGACCAGCGACAGGCGTCGCTGGTCGTCGCACATCAGCGGCTGATGCTGATCATGCTGCTGTTCATGGCAGCGATCGCCATGATCTCGCTGCGCTTGCTCTGGCTCTCGATTTCGACAGATGCCAATGCAGCGACGGCAAGCGCAAGTCTGATTCCGAAGCGCGGTGACATCGTTGATCGCAATGGCCAGGTTCTCGCGCGCACGATTGACGCTTGGTCGATCGGTATTCATGCCAACAAGCTGCTTAACGATCCGGAAGATCTTGCGCCAAAGCTTGCCGCGCTGATGCCCGAGCGCAGCAAAGCTGAATATCTGGCGATGCTGCAATCCAAAGTGCGCTTCACTTATTTGCGACGCCGCGCGCTTCCCGATCTCGTTGCCAAAGTGAATGCGCTTGGCGAGCCCGCAATGGCCTATGCCCGCGAGCCCGAGCGGCTTTACCCGCAGACGACGCTTGCCGCGCATGTGCTCGGTTTTACGGATTTCGACGGGCGCGGTGTGACTGGCATGGAGCGGGTTCTCGAAGACCGGCTGACCAATCCCCTGACGCGTGGCAAGCCCGTGGCTCTTTCCATCGACTCACGCGTTCAGGCAGCAATGGAAAGCGAACTTTCGGCAGCGATGCTCGACCAGCAGGCAAAGGGTGCGACCGGGCTGATCCTTGACGTGAACACCGGCGAGCTCGTGTCCATGGTCTCGCTCCCGGTTTTCAACCCGAACAAGCCCGGTGAAGCAAGTGATGACTCGCGGCGCAATAATGTTACCCAAAGTGTTTATGAACTCGGATCGACGTTCAAAGCACTCACGTTTGCAATGGCAATGGATTCGGGCGTCGTGAACTCGCTTGCGCGGCGTTACGATGCAACGCAGCCCGTTGCCGTCGGGCGCTTCAGGATAAAGGACGATCACCCAACAGGACGCTGGCTGAACGTGCCCGAAGCGCTGGTGCATTCGTCGAATATCGTGACCGCCCGCATTGCCGACCAATTGGGTCGCGCGCGGATGGAGCGCATGTTTCGCGCCCTTCATTTCGATACGGCACCCGACATCGAACTGAAAGAACGCGGACGCCCGATCTGGCCGTCGGACTGGGGCCGTGCGACCGTCATGACGTCGGGCTACGGGCATGGTATTGCCGTGACGCCGTTGCATCTCGCCACGGCTTATGCCGCACTGGTCAATGGCGGGATCTGGCGCCCGTCGACACTGATGAAGATCGCGCCCGGCAAAGCGCCCAAGGGCTCGCGGGTTTTCACGCAGAGCACGAGCGACAAGATGCGCGCCATGTTGCGGATGGTCGTGCTCGACGGGACGGGCCGCAAAGCAAACGCAGACGGACTGCGCGTCGGCGGCAAAACGGGAACAGCGGAAAAAGCAGGCGCGGGCGGCTATGCCAAACATTCGACGGTTTCGACCTTTGCCGGCGCTTTCCCGATGGATGCGCCGCGCTACGTC
>JANODH010000192.1:0-2493 GCA_031412595.1 Sphingomonas sp.
CTTGATTGTCCCGCCGCGACCGAGATCGCCGCCATTTTCGCCGTCGACGCCATTGCTGTCGATCGTCAGGTTTGATCCGTCGAATTCGGCTGCTTCGAGAGACTTTTGAAAATTGTAGCCGACGATGTTTTTAAGCGTCGCATTGTCGCCCAGTTCGATTGTTGTGATGTTTGAAACGGTCCATCCGTGTGCACGCACGAAGTTTGCGGCGTCCTGATCAACGATAAACGGACCACGTGCATTCTGCTTGGCGGCTGCACCGGCCAAACCTAGAGGATCGGCCTTGGGATGGAGCGCAAGATAGGCGTCCCATGCCCCGGCAACGCCACCAAGAGCCGCACCAAGATTCGGGCTGTACAAAAGCGCCGCCGGAACGAAGGATTTTGTCGGGTCAGGATTGACGTCTCTCAAAACACCAGTCGTGCTTCCGCCACCGGTATTGGCGTAAGAAACCACGAGGTTGTTTTCGACTGTGTCGCTGAGCTTAAATGTCAAACTTCCACGCACATTCTCGCGGCGGACGTCGCCGATCCGCTTTTGATTGAACAGGTTGAATTGAAAGCCGTTCCGGCTCTGCATGAACCCGGCAACACGCAGTAGCACTTTATCATCCACGAGCGGCACGTTGATCGCGCCTTCGGCCTGGAAATGAGCATAGTTGCCGCCACGCAACGTCACATAGCCGCCGAATTCGTTGGTCGGTTTGACCGAGGTGAACAACACGGCACCGCCTGTCGAGTTGCGGCCGAACAAAGTCCCCTGGGGGCCTTTCAAAATTTGCACTGAATCTAGGTCATAAAACGACGATGCGCCGACCCCACCGACCTGAACTTCGTTGAAATAGGGCAGCACGCTTGGTCGCGAACTCGTGAAAGCATCGACCGTCTGGCCGCGGATCGAATAGTTCAACTGGTTACTGCTCTGACCCGATTTTACGGTGAGACCGGGCGTAGCGATTTGCAAATCGGCCTCGCTGACGATGACTTGTTTGGCGAGCGATTCATTGCCAATCACCGCAACGGCTACCGGCGTCCGTTCGAGCGACTCGGCCCGACGCTGGGCGGTGACGATGATGTCACCCATTCCAGACGCGTTCGATGCGTCACTTTCCGACTGCGGTTGTGCGGACTGGCCCAACGCTGTCGTCGTTTGCAATGCCATCAGCAGCGTCGCTGCGAAACCGAGCTTCGAAATCGATTTTGTCATCGTTATCCTCCCACTTTTTATCTCGTGACGTTTCGGTTCGCTTCGGCCATGCTTTGCATGTGCTGAAGCCGTTCGTTGCGCAGCATTTGCGCCGATGCGGACATTCGTTCCGGCAACCAGTCCAGCCCATTGTCCGCAAGCAGAGTAACGCTCGTGACCCCCCTGAGCGCTAAAAGGCGTTGCCGTGCCTCGGTTTTGAAATGACCGATCATGTGGCAGAATGGGGACGTAAGGCGCAGGCTGATCGTGACCGCGCCGGCATCATTTATCTCGAGTGCATCGAGCAGACCCATTTCCACGAGCCCCATCGGCGTGCCGTTGGCAACGCTGCATGGATCAAGGATTGTGTCGAGCTCAGCCAAAACTTCGCTGCGAAGGTCAGGCATGTTCCAATCTCGCT
Organism: Sphingomonas sp.; assembly: GCA_031412595.1. GTDB lineage: Bacteria > Pseudomonadota > Alphaproteobacteria > Sphingomonadales > Sphingomonadaceae > Sphingomonas_O. The sequence goes on from JANODH010000192.1 coordinate 1,607, forward strand.
TCGGCAACGCGGGCTGCCATTGAAATTGTTGAGTAAGGTTCGGGTAACGCCGCCCCCGCTGCCATCGCGAAAGCATCGCCGGCAATTGCGCGTTTGCACGCTTCAAGATCGATATCGTGCAGTCTTGCGAATGTTCCGGCAAGGATATTGGCTTTGTTGGCTCGAGTGATTTGCTTGACGGGCTTGAACAAACCGGCACTTGCCAGCAGGTCTTCGGGAAATTCGAATTTTGCGAACGCTTCGAGACCGGGCTGGGGATGGCATAATGTCCCGCCGGACCCCCAGAACATGCGGTCGAGCATGTCCGAGCCACCAACCTTGCAAAGACCGAGCAAGATCGAAGCAAACGTCCGCGGACGACGCTCGACGATAATGTTCTGTATTTCCATGTTGATGGTGATGTTGCCGAAGCGTGCCAGCAACCACGCGGTTTCTTCCAGAAAAGCCAATCCGCCATGAACGATCTCAAAATTCAGGTCCGGGAACGCCGTCGCCGCATTTTCAAGATCGCTGGGATTATAAGCATCGCCCACCGCAAACGGCCCAATCGGTACCGCTTTGTGGACCGCGACGTGCCGCAGCCCCAGCTTCGCCGCGCGTTCATACAGGGGATAGATGAGCTTTGGATCATCCATCCGCCAGGAAACCGGCTTGGTGCCGTCCCAGCTTGTCGGATACAGTTTGAGCCCTAATGGCTTCAGGAGATCGACTTGCTCTTCGAGCGAGCGAATCGCTTCAGCGCCTTTCAGCGGGTCGACGCAGGCGTAAGCGCCGATGAACCGCGTGGGAAATTTCTCGCGCGCCTCTGCTGCTTTCGCGATCGACGAATAGCCATCCTTGAACGATGCGATGGCGAGCGGGTGCATCACGGCGACGTCGGTATTGCT
>JANODH010000193.1:0-23302 GCA_031412595.1 Sphingomonas sp.
GGCGCGGCGACGCTGGCGGCCGCAGCAGGCTCGCGCTTGCTCCATCCGACGCAAGCCAATGAAGTTTTTTTGACGATGTCGTCCGCCGAAGCCGCACACGTCCGCGCGCAAGGGTTCGATTTCTACGACTGGGCTGAAAACGAAGTGCGCTTCGTCGTGTCATGGGACCAACCCCAAGCCGAGATCGACGCACTGGCAGCCGCTCTGGCCGCGCTATGAGCGACGCGCCGATGTTGCGCGCGCGCGTGTTGATCCCGTTTGCCGTCGCGACGCTGATCTGGGGGACGACATGGATCGTGATCCGTGATCAGCTTGGCACAGTGCCGCCGACATGGTCAGTCGCTTACCGGTTCGGCGCAGGTGCAGCGGCGATGTTCGTTTATGCCGTGCTGACGAAATCGCCGTTTAGGATCGGTCGGCAGGGGCAGTTCTTTGCCGCCATCTTCGGCTTTGCGCAGTTCCTGCTCAATTTTAATTTCGTGTATCGCGCCGAGGCTTATGTGACGTCGGGGCTGGTTGCTGTGCTGTTTGCGCTGCTGATTGTGCCGAATGCCCTGCTCGGCCGTCTGTTCCTGAAGCAGCCTTTGTCGCGACAATTTCTCGTCGGATCGGTTTTCGCCGTCATTGGCGTCGGCATGCTGATTGCCCAGGAAGTCCGTGCCGATAGCGCCAGCGCGACGGCAACCATCCTCGGCACGGCTTTTACGATCTTCGGTGTGCTGTCGGCATCGGTTGCCAACATCATGCAGGGCACAGCGCGGGGCAAAGCACTGCCGATGGCATCGACGCTGGCATGGGGCATGCTCTGGGGCACGGGCATGAATGCTGTGCTTGCGCTTATCCTCAATGGCCCGCCGGTTATTGAATGGACTGCGGCTTATATCGGCGGCGTCGTTTACCTTGGTGTGTTTGCGAGTGCGGTTGCCTTCACATGCTATTTCAGTGTGATCCGCGCCGTTGGTCCTGCGCGCGCAGCTTATTCGGGCGTGCTGACGCCGATTATCGCAATGATCATCTCGACGATGGTGGAGGACTATCGCTGGTCATGGCTTGCGGCAGCCGGGGGTGTTGTCGCGCTTTCGGGTTTGCTCATTGCCCTTAGCGCAAAGCGCGTTTCAACCCAAAGCTAGTGCGCGCAGGCCCGAAGCGAAGTCGGGATAAGCCGGTTTCCAGCCGAGCACGCGTTTGGCTTTGGCATTCGCCACGCGCCGGTTCTCGCCATAAAAACTACGCGCCATCGGCGACAGCGCATCGAGCGTAACGAAAGGCGGGGCGGGCATGCCGAGCAGTGCCGCCGCTGCTTCGATCACTGAATTCTGGTCGCAGGGATAATCGTCGGCCAGATTATAAGCGCCGGCTGGCGCATCGAATGCGGCAAGCACGCCCGACACGATATCGTCGACGTGCACCCGGCTGAAAACCTGATCGGGCAGGGCGACGCGGTGTGCCTTGCCTTCGCTCACGCGATCGAGTGCGGATCGTCCCGGTCCGTAAATGCCGGGCAAGCGAAACACCCGCGCACCCCGCGCCAGCCAAGCTTGGTCGGCCCGATTGCGGTTTTCGCGTCGCCCGCAGATGGCCGCGCTTTCGTCGACCCACGCGCCACCGGCATCGCCATAAACCCCGGTCGACGACAGATAGCCGAGCCATTTGCCGCCGAGTGCGTCGCAATAGTTTTGCAGCACTGGATCGCCGTCGACGACAGGCGGAACCGATGACAGGATGTGCGTGGCCTGGGCGGCAACGAGACGAACGCTGGCCGCATCGTTAAAGTCGATATTGCCTGCCGATCCTGTTGCATCGACTCCCCAGCCGAGTGCACGCACCGCCGTCGCAATCCGCGCGGCCGTATAGCCGAGCCCGAAGATCAGCAGGCGCACGCGTTATTTTCCAGCAGCACCATGGCCGTTGTAGAGCGTGCCGAAGAAATCGCCTTTGTTCCAGCGTGGTCGCTCGGCGGAATCGGCAAGATCCCGCGCGATCGCCAGATTGAGGCCGACGAAGCGCGACGCTGCGGCCCAGTTGAACGGCAGGTTCATATCGTCGGACGGCTGGTGGTAATGGATCTTCTGGAATTCAGCGCCCACACGCGCGCCCTCGCCGCCGGGTCCCGTCACGAGGAACACCGACGGGATGCCTTGCTGGACGAAGCGATAATGATCCGACCGCGTGAAAATGCCTTGCTCGGGCTGGGGGTCGGGCACGAGCGCGATGCCCATGGTCGCGCCGGCGCGGGCAACCGCTGGGCCGATCGACGACCGTTCGGCACCGAAAGCCACCACGTCCTTGAAGTCATACGTAACGATCGGCATGTCGAGATTGACGTTGCCGACCAGATTGGCTTTCGGAAATGTCGGATTTTTGGCGTAATAATCGGCGCCGACGAGACCCTTTTCTTCGGCTGTTACGGCCAGAAACAGGATCGAGCGTTTGGGCCGGGCTTTCAGATGTTTGAAGCCATGCGCTACTTCGATCATCGATGCGATGCCCATCGCGTTGTCCATCGCGCCGTTGCAGATTTTATCGCCTTTGACTTCGGGGCAGATGCCGGTGTGATCGAGATGGCCCGACAGCACGACGATCTGGTCCTTCAGCACAGGATCGGACCCTTCGAGCAGCCCGGCGACATTGCTGCTCATCACGCGGTTGATTTCGGTTTTGATCGTCACCCGCGCGGTCATCGGCAGAAGCATGCGCTTGGGATTGCCGAGCTTGCTTTCCGATGCTGCGAACACGGCATCGGCACCGCCGGGGAGGCCTGCGAAAAGTTTCGCTGCGCCCGCAAGGCTGAGCGACGCCAGCCCCGGCGCGCTGCCGCCTGAGTAATCAGGCGTCCCATTGCTGTCGGCCCAGGTTGCGCCGAGATAGCGCCAGTTACGCGCGCGGCGGTCAAAAGGTGAGACTTTCTCGCGCGTCGGCGTATCGACCGAAATGATGCCGATTGCGCCACGTGCTGCGGCCTGTTCGCGCTTGCTTGTCCCATTGCCGTAATGCGCGCGTTCTTCGGTCGGCAGCGATGAGGGTGCGCCTGCCAGCATGACGACGATTTTGCCTTTCACGTCGAGCCCGGCATAATCATCACGCTTGAATTGCGGGGCGACCACGCCGAAGCCGACGAATATGAGCGGTGCGGTCTTGGTGAGTTCGGCAGCCAGCGGGCTTGCGCCCGGCAAATAATCCACACCGAATTCGAGTGGCGTTTGTGCAGACCCGCGGACCAGCGTCACGCTGCCCTGATCGGCGGCACGAAACGTGACCAGGGGGACGGGCTGCAGATAACTGTTCTTTGCGCCTGCGGGTTTCAGCCCCATCGTTTCGAACTGTGCCGCGACATAGCGCGCGGCAATATCATATTCGGGCGTGCCGGCTTCGCGGCCTTTCATTTCATCGCTCGCGAGAAAGCCGACATGGCCACGCATGGCGGCTTCTTCGGGCTGCCAGGTTTCGGCAGCAACGGGGGTGGCGAGGGCAGCGAACGCAAACACAGCAGATCGAAACATCGAAGCAACTCCAAAACGAACCGCGACGGCACCTATCGGCTTCGATTGTCGCGCACAATCTTTTGCTTATGCCGAATTGCTCGGTGCTTGCGCCGCGCAACCAATCGCCGCATCAGGTGTTGATGTGAAAACGGGAGGCTGCGATGATGACGATCCGACTGATTTCGCTGATGGCATTGATGACGGGCACGCTTGCGGCCTGTAGCAGCGGCGGCGGCGGCGGCGGCGGCGGCGCGACACCGCCGCCCGTGACTCCTGCACCGACCAACCGTACACCGGTCTTCACGTCTCCAGCTTCGGCAAGCGTTCCTGAAAACACCAGCGCGATCGCCTATTTCGCAACGGCAACCGATGCCGACAATAATCCGTTGACGTTCAGCATTTCGGGTGGTGCGGATCGCGCCGAATTTTCGCTTAGTGGTTCGGGCGCGCTGTCGTTTGTCTCGCTGAAAAGTTTTGCCGCGCCGACCGACGCCGATCGGAACAATATCTATCTGGTCCAGCTCACGGTTTCCGACGGCACGGCAAGCGCAACACTCGATCTTGCGGTTTCGGTCACAAGCACGGCGAGCGGCGGTTTTCAGGTCCGTCGTGTGGCAACGGGGCTGAATGCACCGCTTTATCTGACCGGTTTGCCCGACAGCACGGGTCGCGTCCTCGTCGTCGAAAAGGGTGGCCTCGTCCGCATTGTCACGCCATCGACCGGCGCAATCGCGGCCACGCCATTCCTCGATATAACCGGCACGATTTCAACCGATGGCGAGCGCGGTTTGCTGGGATTTGCGCTGGCCCCTGATTATGGCGTCAGCGGCACGGTTTATGCATTCGTCACTAATCCGGCAGGCACGATCGAAGTTCGCAAATATCAGGCAGCAACTGGTACGCGCGACCGGATCGATGCGACAACAGCCGACGTAATCATCAGTATCCCGCATCCCGGCTTCAACAATCATAATGGCGGCTGGCTCGACTTCGGGCCGGACGGCAATCTCTATCTGGGCGTTGGCGATGGCGGCGGCAGCGGCGATCCCGCCGGCAATGCGCAAAACCCGAACGCGCTGCTCGGCAAGATCTTGCGGATCGATCCGGCGCGCGACAGCTACCCCGCCGATGCCCAGCGAGACTATGGCATTCCGGCGACCAACCCGTTTGCCACGAGCGGCGGCGCGCCGGAAATATGGGCGCTGGGGCTGCGCAACCCGTTCCGCGCGGGCTTCGACCGGACAACGGGCAACCTTTACATCGGCGATGTCGGGCAAAGCGCGATCGAGGAAATCGATCTTGTTCCTGCCGGCGCGAACGGGTTAAATTTTGGGTGGAACCTGCGCGAAGGAACCGAACCTTTTGCAGGCGGCGCAGTCGGCGGGGCCTTCACGCTGCCAGTGGCCGAATATGGCCACGGCACAGGCGCATTTCAGGGCAATTCGGTCACAGGGGGCTATGTTTATCGCGGTCCGGTTTCGGCGCTGAGCGGCCAGTATATTTTCGGCGACTTTGTGAATGGCAATATCTGGTCGGTGCCGGTATCGCTGCTGACGCAGGGGCAGACGCTGGCGTCGTCGAATTTCACAGCACGGCGGACCGCGTTCACGCCTGCCGTCGGCACGATCAACAACATCGCTAGCTTCGGTCTCGATCAGGCAGGCAATCTGTATATTGTCGATTATGACGGGGAAATCTTCGTCGTCGAATCAAACTGACGCGTGAGCGGAACGCGCGATAGCGCAATGCCGGCAAGGTTCTGGCTGCGCTTGATGTAGCGTATCTGCGGCATGCTATCGGCGATTAGCGCCCGAAATATGTCGAAATGGGAAGCAAACGCCGCCACGCATCGCGTGCGGCCTGTCGCCTGATCGATCACTGCCGCTGCGTCACCGAGCAGAATATAGTCGCGCGCAGCGAGCGATTGGCCCACGCGCAAGGCAGCGATCAGTGCAAGCCATTCGGCATCCATGCCCGTGCCGCTTCCAATGTCGCGCTCGATATGCGCGACGCCGCGGACGACAACGGCAATTTCCATCCTGCCTGGATTGGGACGGCAGCCGCCATCGAAATAGATTTTGATCCGCGCCGCCACAGCCTTTGTCTTAGCGATACCGCGCCGGGGCGGCTATGGAAGCCCGATGGAATTAGCAAATTTCGATATCGACACATTCTTGCGTGACCATTGGCAGCGCAAACCGCTGGTGATCCGCAATCCATGGGCAAACTGGCAGAATCCGCTCGAGCCTGACGAACTGGCGGGGCTCGCGTGCGAAGATCATGTCGAATCGCGATTGATCGTGCAAAAGCGCAAAGATTGGCGAGTGGAGGCCGGACCGATCCCGGAAAAACGCTTCGGCAAGCTCGGCAAGGCACCGTGGACGCTGCTCGTGCAAGCCGTCGATCATCACGTCCCCGATGTCGCTGCGCTGATCGCGCCGTTTCGCTTCGTCCCGAACTGGCGGATCGACGATGTCATGGTCAGCTATGCAAGCGATGGCGGCGGCGTGGGCCCGCATTTCGATCAATATGACGTGTTTTTGATCCAGGGGATGGGGACGCGGCGTTGGCAGGTCGGCGCGCTGTGCGATGACAAGACCGAATTGCTGCCGCATGACGATCTGCGGCTGCTTAGCGATTTCGAGGCGACCGACGAGTGGCTGCTTGAGCCCGGCGACATGCTTTATGTCCCGCCGCGCTTTTCGCACAATGGCATTGCAGTCGGTGACGACTGCATGACCTATTCAGTCGGCTTCCGTGCGCCGAGCCGCAGTGAACTGATCGCGCATTATGTCGACTATGTGTTAGCCGGCTTGCACGACGATGACCGTTACGGCGATGCGGGGTTGGCGGTCCAGGCGAACCCTGGTGAAATTACGGCTGAGGCCTTGGCGCGGTTGCATGGCATGGTCATGGAAAAACTCGCTGACGCCGCAGCGTTTGCCCGCTGGTTCGGCGAGTATAATAGCATGCCCAAATATCCGGAGATGGACTGGGCCCCGGAGGAAATGATGGACGCGGACCAACTCGGCAAGAGGTTGGCGGCGGGCGAACCCCTTCACCGCAACCCGGCCAGTCGCTTTTCCTTTGTTCGAAAGGGGGAGGGCGTGCTGCTGTTCGTCGATGGGGAGAGTTTTGCCTGCAAGGGGGAGGTTAGCGCTTTTGCCGAACAGCTTTGTGCGCAAAATCATTGGTCGCTTGCGACCGCGCCTGAGGCGACACAGCCCGTGTCGTCGCTGGTCATGGAACTCATCAAACGAGGAAGTCTCACGTTTGCAGACGACGGCTGAAAACAGCAAAGCCCGGCACGCGCCCGATTGCGGCGGATCGACAGGCTGTGATAGCGCTCGTTAGATCAAAGGGTGGGGTGCGACAGATGAACCGCTCAACGCGCTATGGCATTGTCGCTATCGGCGCACTGGCTCTGTTGTCGTTCGTCCATTGGCTGCGCGACCAGCCGACACATCTCGGACCGGTCAACGCATATCTCATCGGCGTTGCGCCGAACTTTGCAGCAGCCATCGCCATCAACTTCGTGCTGTTGAGCATATGGCTGGACCAAAACCGCGCGAACAGTTTCGCTTCGGTCCAAAACCGGTTTTTCGTCTGCGCAGCGATCAGCGGGACGGGATTGACTTGCTGGGAACTCTTTCAAAAGAACAGCCGTAAACTCGTTTTCGATCCCCATGACCTGTTCGCGACAGCTGTTGGGCTCGGCACGGCGTTTTTGTTGTTTCGCATTTTAACGCCGCGCCCGATCGACTGATCACGTGGATCGATCAACCGCCCGCCATGCCCCAACCGCTAACCCCGCGACTGTCCATTCCCCAATGCCCCAACGCACCAGCCGCAGGGTCGGATGCCCCACGGCTGCCGTCATGCGGCGGATCTGACGGTTGCGGCCTTCGCGGATGGTCAGGCGTATCCAGCAATCGGGAATGCTTTGCCGGACGCGGATCGGCGGATCGCGCGGCCACAATGCCGGATCATCAATACGCTCGGCCTCGGCGGGCAGCGTCAACCCGTCCTTCAGCAGCACGCCAGCGCGCAATGCCGCGAGTGCATCTGTCCCGATGTCACGTTCGACCTGCACGAGATAGACCTTGGCCATCTTGTGCTTCGGGTCCGCGATGCGCGCTTGCAGCCGTCCGTCATCGGTCAGCAACATCAGCCCCTCGCTGTCCCTGTCGAGCCGCCCCGCCGGATAGACGCCGGACACGTCGATAAAGTTGGCGAGCGTGGGGCGACCTGCGTCATCGGTGAATTGCGGCAGAACGCCATAGGGTTTGTTGAAGAGGATCAGCACAGGCGCAATCATAAAGCCAGCCTGCAGGGCCGGCCAGCCTTATGCCTCGTCGGTCAGGATCTTGGCCCCGAAACGCCAGCCAAGCACCCATCGCACTTCGGCGCGGACATGGCCGCGATCGGGCAGGTCGACTTCGACGATCGATCCGATGCGCACTTTTTCTTCGCATTCGGCCATGAAGCCGCCTTCGGAAATATTGGCGAGCTTGCCTGTCAGTTCGCGCCCGCAATCGTCATTAACCATGACGTCCGCATTGCATTCCCACCGTTCGGGTCGGGACGCGAAATTTTCGGGCTTGAAAGCAGGAAGTCCCAATTGAGCGATCCTTTGGTTTGCGCACCCGTCAGAAATGAATGGCCAGGCCGCCGCTGAAGACCCACGGGTCGAGCCGTGTTTTTCCAACGACATCAGCGCCCTGAAATTTGCCGTAGGATGTCGGGCGCAAAAACGCTTTTTTCACGTCCACGAACAAGCCGAGCTTGTTGCTGACCATGATATCAGTGCCGACTTCGAGGGCTGGGGCAAGGTCGTCGCTGACTTTCAGATCCTGAAACGCGCCGTCCTTTGTGTCGAACACGATCATGTAGCTGACGCCAGCGCCGACATAGGGGCGCACGCGACCTTCGCGCGTAAAATGATACTGCAGCGTGAACGCTGTTGGACCATAAGTGATTTCGCCGAGCTTGCCCGTGAAACCACCGTTACCATCGGGCAGGATGCCGATCGATTTGCCGCCATAGATATCGATCTTCGGGGGCAGGCCAAGCGTTGCATTCAAAGCGATATTATCAGTCAGGAAACGCCCGACCTGGATCGAGGCCGTCGCATGTTCGAAGGTCGAGAGTTGCGCGTCGGGAAACGGTGCCCCGCCGACGTTGAGCGCGACTTCATCCGACAGGCGCAAGCTCGAGAGGCCTGCCCGCACTGTCCATTTGCTCGTATCGCGGCCGATCGGTTCGGCGTCGCTCGATCCGCGGCCGAAACGTGCGATCCCGCCGATCTGAACCGTCAGCGGGTCGAGCACAGCTTTTGCCCGGACCTGGGCGCCGGCAAGCAATCCCGATGCATTGGTGTGGTAAAATGCTTTGCGCACATCGGCAAAAATCCCGAGCTTGTCCGAAAGGCTGACATTGACGCCGCCCTGAACATAGGGGCCATGGGCGTTGGGGATATTCAGGCCATTGGCCAGCCCATCGCGTTCCTGCGTGGTAATCTGAACCTGCAAACCACCACCGACATAAGGCGAAATTGCGCCGTTGAAGGGATGGAAAGAGCCGCCGATCGTCAGCAGCACGAATTCGTCATCGCCCAGATTGGGAACACCGGCGAGCGAACCTGCAGGAATGTTATTGGTCGTCAAAGGAGTCGTCAGCGATGCTTCGAGCGCCACCTTATCGATGATGAACTGTCCGACACTTACCGTCCCGTGAAATGCTTGGCGCGTTTCATAGTCGGCTGCGGGATCGAGTACACCGTTAGTGCGGACTTCGCCTTTGTCGACCAGCTTGGTGCGCGATGCCGCGACTTTTACAAAGCTGTCGCCGGCGTCTTGCGCCAGAGCCGTGGAGGCTGTCATGATTGTGCCCAGGCTTGCAATCATCAATGTCGCGGATCGAATAAGCATTATTCACCTTTCACTATGCGTCGGTTGTAGCGCGGCTTGGTTAAATCCGCGTAAACGACGCTAAGCGGCGATCGAGCGCGTGTTTTTGGCGGCCATCCGGTCGACCGTACCGCCAGTGGGTTCAAGCAGATCAAGCGCGGCCGATGCCTTGCGCTCCATGCTTGGCAGGGGGAAATCCCGGTCAAGTGTGGCCAGTGTCGTGCGCCCCTCACGCAGTGCTTGCTCCTCTTCGGCGCTGTCCGCAGCAGCTGTCGACAAGCGGTGGACCGCGTCGAGAATATCGTGCTGACTGTGGTTTGCCATGACTTGCAGCCGGAAACGCGCTTGCCCTTTGGGCACGGCCGGGAATTCGACGAGATTGGCAAGCATGCCCATTGCGGGCAAACGGCGGCTGACGAGACGGGCAAGCGCTTCCGTGCCCATTTTGACGCAGACGATCGCGGATGGATCGCCATAGGTTTCAAGGCCGCAACCGTTCAGCAGATTGCGCAGCAGCATGACGTTACCCATCATTTTTTTGCGCAATTCGGCGCCTTCGTCTGATTTCACGATTTCGAAAGCATGCGTCACGATTGCGGCATTGGCCGGCGACATGGCATTCGAGAACGTGTTCGGCGAACTATAATAGCGCAGATATTCTTTCACGCTGCGATTGCGCGAGGCAACAAAGCCGCCGTTGGAGGCAAAGGTTTTCGAAAAGCTGCCCATGACGACATCGACTTTGCCGAGCATAGCTTGCGCTTCGATCAAGCCGCGACCCGTTGGCCCCAAATTGCCGAGATCATGGGCAACATCGACGACGAGGGTCGCATCAAATTCATGCGCGAGCGCTTGCATCGCTGCAATATCTGGCGTGTCCGAATCCATCGAGAACAGGCTTTCGGTAACGATCAATATGCCGTTCTCGGTATCATTCGCCCGGATTTTCTCGAGCTTTTCGCGCACCGCATCAATGCGGTTATGGCGGAACAGATGGATGTTGCGCGTTGCAGCCTGCGCTCCTTCCTGAAGACAGGCGTGGCTGAGCGCATCCATCACGATATGATCGCTCGGGCGCACCAATCCCTTTATCACGCCGAAGCCAGCGGCCCATCCGGTCGGGAACAGCGCGACGTGATCGGTTTCGAGAAATTCGCCAATGGTTTGCTCAAGCTTGATCGAAAGCGACGTATTGCCGACCAGCGCAGGCGATCCGGCACTATGGACACCGAATGAGCGCATGACGTCGCAGGCCGTATCGACAATCGCGGGGTGCGAAGCGAGGCTGAGATAATCCTGGCTGGCGAAATTCACGCCTTCGAACAAAGCGCCTTCGTCAGTCCGCGCGCTGCAGCGGCTTTTCGCACCATGTTCGGTGGACCGCCCAAGCGGCCAAACACCGACGGCGCGGCGGGCCTGCTGCCAGTCATAAAAGGCATCGACGCGGTCGAGGATATTACTGCCCGGCAAATACCGGAAATCGCGCATGCTGCCGCCCAACGCGTCGATGCCGACTGTCTCTTCAACCATGATAGATGCCCCGTTAACTCTATTGTCCTACTCGTCGTTTAGCGACTGAGTGTATCAATCTGGTCATCGAGTTTGGTTAACTGCGCTTATGTTTCTCAATTTTTTCCAACAGATGCGGGAGTGAGACCGGTTTGGTTTCAAAATCCACGCAGCCGATCTCGATACTTTTCAGCCGGTCGCTTTCGAGCGCATGCGCCGTCAGTGCGATGACCGGGATGGCCGACGTGACAGGATCACGGCGCAGCGCTGTCGTGGCTTCCCAGCCATCCATGTCGCCCAGAGCAACATCCATCAAAATAACATCGGGCTGTTCGGATCGCGCCATCGCGATGCCTTGCGGCCCGTCCACGGCGCAAATGACTTCATAAGCGTTACGCTCGAGCCGACGCCTGAGCATGTCGCGGTTCATCTCATTATCTTCGACGAGTAATATTTTTGTCATGATATGACCCATCTAACTTTCAAATATTTTTAAGGCGTTAAGCAGCGACCGGCAATTCGATCTGGCGCGACGAAAGATCGGGAATGATCAAAAGATTTGCCTCGCGTCCGTCGCGCTGCTGACCCGGCTTGATAACGCCGCCGATCAGCCGGGCAAATTTTTGCGCCAGCGCGATTTCGATACCCGTGCCACCATATTTGGTTGGCGAGCTGTCGTCATCATGGTCGAAGGCGTCGTTCAGGCTCGTTTCGGAAATCAATCGTGCTTCTGGATTGTCTTCGGTCAACGCCATCGTGATCCCACCGAGGCTATTGCGCTCGATTGTGAGCGTGAGTTGGTGGACGCCTGCGGTTCTGCTGGCGATACCCGTTGCCAAATGGCGCAGCGCGCCGCCGAGTGCATCCCAATCGGTGTTGAACACAAATTCGTTGCCAGTGCCCGGCACGACGACCAGCGAATAACCGCGGCTATCGAGCGCGGCATCGAGTTTCGACCGCCAGCGCGGCAGATATCTGCCAGCCGAACTGTAACTGCCGTTGACGGGCATCTTCCCCGCTTCGATGCGCGAATAGTCGAGAATGTCGTCGATGAGCCGCAGCAAATCCGATCCCGCTTTGTTGACGTGCCCCAGATCGGCAACGGACTCACCATCGTTTTCATCCGCTGCTTCTTCGAGGAGCAACTGGCTATATCCGATGATCGCGTTCAGCGGCGTGCGCAGTTCATGACTCATGCTGGCCACGAAATCGGCCTTTGCGGCACTCGCCTGATTTGCAGCTGCGGTCAGATTGCGGACGTTGTCCGACGTCGAAACGATGCTGTTCAGTTCGCGCGAAAACTCACGCTGCTCATGAAACATCTTGGCAAAATAAAGTGACATCATCGCAAAGTAAAAAGCAACCGCGGCCATCGAAATCATGCCGATGACCTGGAGGTCGCCAAGATTGACGTGCGGGAAATCAAAGCCATTCAAAACCATCGCCAGAAAAATGGCCAGGCTGCCGAAAATCTGGGCGAGTAACACGTTGCGCACCCAGCCGGTCGGCGGAAGATAGAGAAAAGCAAGGAGCGGGAACAGCAGGATCCACGGCACGAATGGCGAACCCATCGCGCCGAACGAATAGCAGGCCCAAAGGACGCAGAAGATCAAATTCTGCACCGAAACAAGAGCGAGCGTCTGATAGCGGCCGGTCTTGCGCAGGACGAACGGATAGATCCAGAAAGCGAGAATCGAGAAAAAGAAAACGGCAGCGCGATAATCGCGCGAGATGTCCATGACAACGAGATACAGCGGTAACGAGCTGCCGATGATCGGCCCGAAAACATGGCTCAGCATGAACATGCGCGCACGGCGATGCGCTTCGGGAATGACCTGAATGTCGGCGGGAATGAAATGGTCGAGCAGGTCGCTCAGACTGAATTGCTTCAGTAATTGCAATGTTGTCGTCATTCAATTCACCCCGGCGTAACTTTGCGGCGCATCGTTGCGCTCACGGCTCTCTATCCATGGCTTTAGGCCAAAGCTCTTAATGCGGCGTAAAGGCTTGAAACACGTGCCCTTTGGGGATTGTTAAACTTTGGCGGCTAACCAGCACATTGCGAACAGGGAACCGCAATGTACCAATTTTTCTACCGCCTCATCGACTGGTTTATCCCGGCTGCGATCCGCGAAACGGAATCCGATCGGCTGATGACGCGCACGTTCGTCTTGCTGCACCTGCTCGGTCCGCTGATGGGCCATTCGGTTACCTATTTTCTATGGCAGACGCCAGCCGGCGCAACGTGGCAATTCTGGTGCACCGAAGCGATGGTGGCCAGCTTCTTCCTCATCCCGTTCATGCTACGGCAGTGGGGCAGCATGCGGATGGCCGCGATCTGCAGCGTGCAGATACTCGTCGGGCTCAGCCTGTTCGGCTCGTTTTTCTTTGGCGGGATCAGTTCGCCGTTCCTGCCTTGGTTCCTGATCGCGATGGTCCTGGGTTTTTTCTATCTGTCCGATTCGATCAAGCTTGTGCTGATCGGGGTCGTGCTCCAGCTTGCGGCATTCTTCGGCATTCGCATGGTGATGGGCGCCTTTCCGGTGATTTTGCCGATCGAGAGCCTGAAATACGCTTCGCTCCTGTCGATCTGCGCCGCGCTTGCCTACATGACGCTGCTGACGCTTTATTATGAAACGGTGATGCGGATCAGCGTGCAGGTCGAGCAGGAAGCGATCGAGCAGCGCGGGAAGCTCGGCGCGCTGCGCGAAGCCATGGAAGCGGCCGAGCTTGCCAGCAAACGCAAATCGATTTTCCTCGCCAAGATGAGCCATGAACTTCGCACGCCGCTGAATGCCGTGATCGGCTATACCGAAATGTTGCGCGAGAATTTCGAAGATCGCGTCGACGCAGGCCGCAAAATGCAGGATCTGGATCGGATTCACACAGCCGGGCGTCATCTGCTTGCCCTTGTCGACGATGTGATCGATCTGAACTCGATCGAGGCCAACCGGATCGAACTCGTTACGCAGCCTGTCGAGGTTGCTGTCCTTATCAACGAAGTCATGGCCACTGCATCGCCGCTGATCGGCAAGCGCGACAACCGGATTGTCGTCAACATGCCTGAAGATTTGGGGATCATCGAGCTTGACGCGCTGAAGCTGCGCCAGTCGATCCTGAATTTGCTGAGCAACGCCGCCAAATTCACGACCAAGGGCATGATCATGCTTACCGTATTGCGCAAGGAAACGGCGCGCGGTGAAAATCTGCTGGTCGAAGTGACTGACAACGGCATCGGCATCACGCCAGCAGGCCTGAGCCGCCTGTTTACCGATTTCAGCCAAGCCGAGTCCGACACATCGAGCAAATTCGGGGGCACGGGTCTTGGCCTCGCACTCACCAAACGGTTCTGCGAAATGATGGGGGGCACAATCAATGTCCGTTCCGAACGCGGCGTGGGAACAAGCTTTACGATTGAGATCCCGATCAATTATGGCGCCGCTCGGGTTCAAAACCCGCAGCCCGGCGCACAAGAAGCGCTTGGAGTTGCGGCATGATCCACAGTAAATTCGACCTGAAACCGGTTGAAACGCCAGCGCTCAGGATGACAGCGCAGCGCACAATCGCGCGGCTTGCCTTCGGCGCAATCGGCGCGGCGCTCGTCGTGACGGCACTGGGAAGCTGGGCGATCTGGTCGTTGACGGCAGACCTCGGCACGAACCGGATTGCCGTTTTCGTGGGCACAACCTTTGCAGCAGGCGCTCTACTGGCCTTTACGGCAGCGCACATTCTCGGCCGACTGTTTGCCGCACCAGCATCGCGCGCTGCCGATCTTTTGATGTCTTACCTGATCATGGCCGGCGAAGATCCGACGACCGGCATCCGTCTTTATCAGCAAAAATCGATGTCACTCTCGGAAATCATGCACGATTTCGATTGCCTCGAACAGCGGGTGACGAGCGCCGTTGCGCGGTCACGAAGCATAATCGCCGAACTCGAACGCGCGCGCGAACATGCCAATCTTCAGAACCTGGCAAAATCACAGTTTCTGGCTAATATGAGCCACGAATTGCGCACGCCGCTAAATGCCATTCTTGGTTATGCCATGCTGCTTTCCGAAGATGCGATCGAAGCGAAAAACGCCCCCGTCATTGCCGATCTGGATCGGATTCAGCAGGCAGGGCGGCATTTGCTTTCGTTGATCAACGAAATTCTCGATCTGTCGAAAATCGAAGCCGGCAAGGCAACGCTTGATCGTTCGGTCGTCGATGTCAACGCGCTGGTGCGTTCGGCGGCAATCAACTTCGATGCCGATACGAAGCGCAACGGCAATCGGTTCATGATCGATATCAGCAGTGATGTCGGGATCATGATCGGCGATGAAGGCAAGATCCGCCAGTGCCTCACCAATTTGCTCAGCAATGCTTTCAAATTCACGACCGGTGGAGATGTATCGCTCAGCGTCGGTCTCCTCGACGCAAACGGCAAAGATGAAGTCGTCTTCCGCGTGGCCGACACTGGGATCGGCATCAGTGCGGCGCAAATGGAGCATTTGTTTGAACCGTTTCGCCAGGGTGACAGCAGCACGTCGCGCAAGTTCGGCGGTACGGGTCTGGGTCTGGCCGTTGCGCGCCGTCTGGCCCGAATGATGCTGGGCGACCTCACGGTTGAAAGTGTTGAAGGCAAGGGCGCGGTGTTCACGCTGGTGGTCCCGCTCAATTCAGGCGCGGGCGCGATTGCCGATGAAGCGCGCGTACGGGGCAGTGCCGATTCGGTCGACGAGGCTCTGCAATCGGTGGAAGGTTACGAGCGAACGGCACTCATCATCGACGACAGCGACAGTGCGATCGACTTGATGCGCCGCTGGCTGACGCGCCTCAACTATGGTGTCATTTCGGCGACTGACGGCGAAGCCGGCCTGGCCATGGCGCGCAGGCAGCATCCCGATTTGATTCTGCTTGATGTGCTGATGCCAGGGCGATCGGGCTATGACATTCTCGAAGAATTGCGGGCTGACGAAGCGCTGGGCAGCACGCCTGTCATTCTCGTCACGGTCGATGACGACCGAGCTCGTGGTCTCGGCGCTGGTGCGACGGACTACATCCGCAAGCCCGTCGCTGAATCGCAGCTGCGGGCAATGCTCGAGGTTTACCGCATCAAGGCAAGCGGCGAGATCCTGATCATCGAGGACGACAACGACGCTGCCGAACTTGTCGAACGATGTGCACGCCAGGTCGGCTTTTCAACGCGGCGTGCGAATGACGGTGCCGAGGGGCTCGCCATGGCGACAGCGCAACCCCCCGTGGCCATCGTTCTCGATCTGGCCATGCCGACCCTGAATGGATTTCAGGTGATCGACGCGCTGCTTTCGAACGAAATGTTGCGTTCGATCCCGGTCATCGTTCTGTCAGCGGGTGAAATCACGCTTGAAGAACACCGACGCATTATCGATGCGGGCTATCTGTTTTGTGCAAAAGGATCCTCGTCTCCCCGCGAAATTGCCCAGCACCTGAAGGAGCTGGTGCGATGAACGCTTATGGACCACAAATTAGCGGCAGCGGTCAGCGGCGCGTCCTGATCGTGGATGATGTCGAAGACAATCGCATCGTGCTCGACCGCGGCTTGAAATCCTGTGGCTATGCAACAGAAACATGCAGCAGCGGGCGACAGGCGCTTTCGATCATTTCGAAAAATGTGCCGGATATCGTCTTGCTCGATTGGATGATGCCCGATCTTTCGGGCATGGACACGCTGATTGCGATCCGCGAACTATATGACAGCGCTCGCCTTCCTGTCATCATGTGCACCGCGCTTGACGAGGAAATGTCGGTCGTTGCGGCAATCAATGCCGGTGCCACTGATTACATGGTCAAGCCAATCAGTCTGCCGATCCTGCGCGCGCGAATGAAAGTGCATCTTGAGCAGCGCGCTCTTGTCGGCGCGCTCGATTCGCAAAAAGCACTGGCAGAACAACGCCTGACCGACCGGACTCGCGCAATGTTTGATCAGATCCCCCAGCGTGGTGCATCAACGGGACAGGTGACCGCGCGCGACGGACGATTTGGGCGCGACGGATGATCATCGATAAAACATTGCCTGAATGGACGCGGGTCACGACCGTTATAATCGGGCTGACAGCGCTTGTCGGGCCGGCTTATCTTCTGGCGACTTCAGTCGGGTTGTTTCCGGGCGTTGCGATCGGCGGCGCCGTGCTCGGCTTGATTGCAGGACTTGCCGTCATCATTGCTACATGGCGTCACAGTAGCCTCGCAAATGCTCACCGGGAGCTCATTGCGGTCCGCGCCGAACAGCATGAACTGATGCTGCGCGATCCGCTGACGCAGCTTCACAATCGCAGCGCCTTTCACGCCGTTCTCGAAGAGCTTGCGATCAAAGGCGGCATGACGACGCTGCTTTTCTTCGATCTCGACCGCTTCAAGGACGTGAACGACAATATGGGGCACAAGGCGGGCGATCTGCTGCTGATTGAAGTGGCACGCCGTACTGAAGCCGTGTTGGACGAGGCTGCCGTTATTGCGCGCCTTGGCGGTGATGAATTTGCTGCCATCATCCCGAGCGGAACGCGTCGGACGCCCGAGGACCATGGTCTTGCCGTTGTCGAAGCCATCAGCCACCCGTTTTTTATCGATGGCAAATCAGTCGACATCGGGGCGTCGGTCGGCATTGCGGTTGGCGATCCAGCGCTAGATGGCGCGCACGAACTACTGCGCCGTGCGGACACTGCGATGTATGAAGTCAAAGGCGCACCGCACGGCGCCTGCCGCGTTTTCGACGACGCGCTCGATGGTCGCCAGCTTCTCGAAAGCTCGATCCGCGTCGAACTCGGCCGCTCGATCATCGAGAATGAACTTGCGCTGCATTTCCAGCCCATTCTCGATGCGCGCACCGGTGCCATGAGCAGCACCGAGGCACTTTTGCGCTGGCGATCGACGCAAATGGGCGATGTTTCGCCTGCTACGTTAATCCCGATTGCCGAAGACAGCGGCCAGATCATCGCGCTGACGGACTGGACAATCCAAAGCGCTTTCGAAGCGATCAGGACGCTCGA
Organism: Sphingomonas sp.; assembly: GCA_031412595.1. Classification (GTDB taxonomy): domain Bacteria; phylum Pseudomonadota; class Alphaproteobacteria; order Sphingomonadales; family Sphingomonadaceae; genus Sphingomonas_O. Next base: position 17,910 of record JANODH010000193.1, read on the forward strand.
AGACGTGCCCGTTGCCGTCAATATTTCACCGGTTTATTTCAAACACCCCGATTTTGTGCAGCGCATTTTCGATAAAATGCTGGCGGCCCACATCCGGCCCGAATTGCTGACGATCGAGTTGACGGAGGGCGTGCTGATTTCGAATTTCGATCAGGCGCGCCAGTCGATCGCGCAGCTTCGTGATGTCGGCGTCAATGTTTTCCTCGATGATTTCGGGACGGGCTATTCGTCGCTCAGCTATCTCCAGCATTTCGAGCTCGATGGGCTGAAGCTCGACAAGTCTTTTTTGAAACATGCCGGCAAGAAACGGCAAGCGACGCAGATTATCCGTGCCGTGATCGAATTCGGTCACAGCCTCGACATGAAAGTCGTTGTCGAAGGCGTTGAAAGCGATTGGCAGGCGCGGCTGCTACAATTGCTGGGCTGCGATTTGTTACAAGGGTTCGAGCTCGGCGTCCCGATGACGCTTGAAGCGCTGCAGCAATTTCGCCGCGACCTGCAGGCATCGCCGCCAGCGCAAGAGAAAAGCCCAGCTTTGCTCAGCACAGTCGCAGCGGCGGGCTAAATCGAAAAACTGGTGCTGCCGCGGAGGATTGAACTCCGGACCTCAGCCTTACCAAGGATGCGCTCTACCACTGAGCTACGGCAGCACGGGCTTTTCGATAGAGCGCGGCTATGAAGAAAGCGTGTGGACGGGTCAAGGCTGACGCCGCTATTGTCGAGCAATGGCAAGATCCGATCCCGAAACACTTGCGGCTGCACTTCGCGAGAATTTGCGCAAGCGAAAGGCGCAGGCGCGGGTTCATGGGGCCCAAACGTCGCATGCGAGTGACCAGGAAGGCGATGTTGTTACGTCAACCGATGGCAGCAACAACTCAGCGCCGAAGATCAAAACGCCCTGACTCTTATTCCGCGATTACGAACGCATTAAGCTTGTTGCCATCCGGATCGCGGAAATAGGCAGCGTAAAACCCGCCGCCTCGGACACCAGGCGCGCCTTCGTCCGACCCGCCATTCGATAGCGCAAGCGCATAAATTCGATCAACTTGACTGCTGTCTCTGGCATCGAGCGCTACCATGACGCCATTGCCAACGCTCGCAGCATTGCCATCGAATGGTTTCATGACCGCAATCCCAGCAGCGCCCTTTGGCGCGCCCCATGCGATATAATTGGCGCCTTCCATCATGCGCCCGACGCCCATTTCAGCCGCGATTGCATCATAGAATTTTGCCGCGCGTTCAACATCGCTTGTGCCGAGTGTTACATAACCAATCATAATGATTCTCCCGAGCCGTTATGCGAACAATACAAGAACGATATCCGGGTTCAATTGCTAAATTGGCGCGCAGGCAGTGTTGATCCAGACTCTTGCGTCGCCATCGACTTGCGGCCCGACGATTTTCAAAACCTGCGCGTGATAGTTATCGAGCCATGCACGTTCATCGGGCGTCAGCATCGTCGCGTCGATCATCGCCTTGTCGATCGGGGCAAACGTCAGCGTTTCGAAGCCGAGCATCGTTGCTTCGCCGCCGGGGATCGAGCGTTCCTCCACGAGCACGAGGTTTTCGATGCGGATGCCGTATGCATCGGGCTTGTAATAACCCGGCTCATTGGACAGGAACATGCCTGCGCGCAGTGGTTCGTTCGTGCCGGGCTGCCCGCCGCCGGGTTTTGCAATCCGCTGCGGCCCTTCGTGCACGGCAAGAAACGCGCCGACGCCGTGGCCAGTGCCGTGGGCATAATCACAGCCAGCGCGCCAAAGAAACTGCCGCGCCAGCGCATCGATCTGCCCGCCGCTGGTCCCGTCGGGGAAAACCGCGGTGGCAAGCGCAATATGCCCTTTCAGCACGCGCGTGAACCGGTCCTTCACTTCCGCTGGTGCATCGCCCGGGCCGACCCAGATCGTGCGTGTCACATCGGTCGTGCCGTCGACATACTGACCACCGGAGTCACACAGATAGACCGAGGACGGCTCGATCCGCCGGTTGGTTTCGGCGCTTGCCTTGTAATGCATGATCGCGCCGTTCGGCCCGGCGCCCGATATCGTGTCGAAGCTCAGATCGCGTAGCTTGCCGGTTTCAGCACGGAATTTCGCTAACTGGTCGGAGGCTGAAATCTCGGTCAGTTCGCCTTTGGGCGCTTCGACCGAGAGCCAGTGAAGATACCGCGACAGGGCCGCGCCGTCGCGCGCATGCGCGGCGCGTGTGCCCGATTGTTCGGCGTGGTTCTTGATCGCTTTGGCAAGCACTGCCGGATCGCGGACTGAAACAAGCTTTGCACCACCCCGTTCAAGCGCATCGAACACGGCGGCGACCGCGCGTTCGGGATCGGCCGCCACGCGCTTGCCCGTCAATGTCGCCAGCATGGGTGCAAAAGCATCGCGATCATGCAGGCGCACGCCATTGCCGAGATGGGCGCGCACGGCATCGTCGATCTTGTCGGGCGCAATGAACACGTCGGCGGTCGCATCGGCGTGCAGCACCGCAAATGCGAGGCCAACCGGTGTATGCGTCACGTCGGTCCCGCGCACGTTGAACGTCCAGGCAATCGAATCGAGCGCGGTCATCACCGTCGCATCGAGCCCTTCGCGCGTCAGCCAGTCGGCGATTTCGGCGCGTTTTTCAGGCGAGGAGCGGCCCGCAACATCAGTCGGCTGAACGACAATCTTCGCTGCCGACAGCGCGGGCTGATCGGCCCACACGGCGTCGATCGGATTGGCGGCAACAGGCACGAGATCGGCGCCTTTGGCTGCCAATGCGGCCTTTGCCGCCGCCACCCAGTCGCGCGTGTGCAGCCAGGGGTCATAACCGATCCGCCCACTCGCAGGCGCATGCGCGCGCAGCCATTCCGATATGCTTGTCTGCGGCACGCCGCAATATTCCCAGTTATCTGCCGAAACCTGTGCGCGCACTTGTAGCGTGTAGCGTCCGTCGGTGAAAATTGCGGCATCTTCGGGCAGGACGACCGCTGCGCCTGCCGATCCGCGAAATCCGGTGAGCCATTCGAGCCGCTTGGCATAATCGCCGACATATTCGCTCATATGTTCATCAGTCAGCGGCACGACGAAGCCGTCGAGATGGTGTTCGGCAAGGTGCGCACGAAGCGCGGCAAGGCGGTCTGCATAGGTGGACATGACGGCGACTGTTGCGCCAGTCTGCGGGGCCTTGCAAGAGGGTGCGATGACACCCTTTATTGCCACAATCACCGCGCAACCCGCCGATATCGACGAACTCGGCCATGTGAATAATTCAGTCTGGGTGCGCTGGATTCAGGACATGGCCACCGCGCACTGGAATGCGGCAGCGCTGCCCGAACATGTGACAGCCTATTATTGGGTCGTGGTGCGGCACGAGATCGACTTTTCGGGGAATATTGCGGCGGGGGAGAGTGTCGAAGGCCGGACGTGGGTCGACGGTTTGCCAAGGGGCGCGAAGTTCGACCGGCATGTCGAGTTTGTCCGCGCGAGCAAAGTCATCGTGCTCGCGAAAACGACCTGGGCAATTTTGGACAAAGCGACGGGGCGAATTCTAAGAGTGCCAAAGGACGTGGCGGCGCGGTTTTTCTGAGGCCGCAATTCCCCGAACCTAAAGATCAATCAAAAGCCTAGTCGGGTCCTCAATCGCATTTTTGAGCGCGACGAGGAAAGTCACCGCTTCGCGCCCGTCGATCAGGCGGTGGTCGTAGCTCAAAGCCAGATACATCATCGGCCGCACAACGACTTGTCCGTCGCGCACCACCGCGCGATCCTCGATGCGGTGCAGACCCAATACCGCCGACTGTGGCGGATTGATGATCGGTGTGGACATCAGACTGCCGAAAACGCCGCCGTTGCTGATCGTGAACGTGCCGCCTTTCATGTCGTCCATCGTCAGCGTGCCGGCCTTTGCCCGCGCGCCGAAATCGCCGATCGTTTTCTCGATGCCCGCAACCGACAGGCTTTGCGCATCGCGGATCACCGGCACGACAAGGCCATTGGGCGCACTGACCGCGACCGAGATATCGACATAATCGTGATAGACGATTTCCTCACCGTCGATCTGCGCGTTGACGTTCGGAATGTCGCGCAAGGCCATGCAGGCGGCTTTGACGAAAAAGCCCATGAAGCCGAGGCGGACGCCGTGCTTCTTTTCGAACAAATCTTTGTATTTCGTCCGCGCTTCGATGACCGCGGTCATATCGACATCGTTGAATGTCGTCAGCAGTGCAGCTGTATTCTGGGCTTCCTTCAAGCGCCGTGCGACGGTCTGACGCAGCCGAGTCATGCGGACGCGTTCTTCGCGGCGGTCCTCGTTGACGATCGGCATATTGGCGGGCGCGGCGGCGGCGGGTTCGGGGGCTGACGTCTTCGGTGCAACCGGTGCGGCCAGCACGTCGTCACGCGTCAGGCGGCCGTCCTTGCCGGTGCCCCTGATCGACGACGGATCGACGCCTTTTTCGAGCACGAGGCGACGGACCGACGGCGACAGCGTTTGCGCTGATTCTGCTGCTGGTTCGGGCGCAGCGGCAGGCGCTGGCGCCGGGGCCGAAACGGCGGCAGGGGCTGGAGTAGCTGCGGCACTCGATCCCGCTTCGATCGAAGCAATCACCGCGCCGACATTGACCGTATCGCCGACCTTGACGTTCTGTGTGCCCATCACACCCGCGACCGGCGAGGGCACTTCGACCGAGACCTTGTCGGTTTCAAGGCTCGCAATCGGTTCGTCGGCGGCCACCGCGTCGCCGGGCTTCTTCAGCCATTCGCCTAGCGTGGCTTCGGTGATCGATTCGCCCAGAACGGGGACTGTGACTTCGGTGCTCATGATTACCCTTTCCGCTGACGCCGGATTTCGGCGCGGACATTGTGACCCAACGCATCGGCGATGAGCGCTGCCTGTTCGGACTGGTGACGCTTGGCGAGCCCGGTCGCCGGCGATGCGCTCGATTTGCGACCGGCATAGCGCGCGCGGGAGACCCGGCATTTTGCAGCTGCCAGCGCAGCTTCGATTTCGGGCTCGACGAAGAACCACGCGCCGTTGTTCTTCGGTTCTTCCTGTGCCCAGACCACATCTTCGAGTGCGGTCATGCGCTGCAACCGCGCGATCAACGGCTCGCCGGGGAAAGGATAAAGCTGCTCCAGGCGCACGATGGCCGTGTCTGCGCCGCCCGCCGCATCGCGCGCATCGAGCAAATCATAAGCGACTTTGCCGCTGCACAGCACGAGCCGCTTCACGTCGGCGTCGGCGGGCGCGGCCGGATCGGACAGGATCCGCATGAAATGCCCGTTACCGACGAAATCGGATGTGCTTGAAACAGCGCGTTTGTGCCGCAGCAGCGATTTGGGCGTCATGATGACCAGTGGCCTGCGGAAAGGCCGGTGCATCTGGCGGCGCAGGACATGGAAATAGTTGGCCGG
>JANODH010000194.1:0-2311 GCA_031412595.1 Sphingomonas sp.
ACGCGGATGCGGCGGCTTTTTGCCGTCATTACCAGATAGATGCCCGCGATCAGCATCGGTAGCGACAGCGTTTGCCCCATCGTAAGACCCCACGGCAGGTTTTCGAGACCGGCGTCGGGCTGGCGGACGAGCTCGACGAGCGAACGCCCGAGCCCGTAGATGATCAACCCCGTCCCCACGAGCTTGCCCGGCTGATAGCGCGCATCGGTTTTCCAGAACATTATCCACAGGACAATGAACATAAAAATGCCTTCGATTCCGGCTTCGTAAAGCTGGCTCGGATGGCGCGGCTCGGGACCGGCACCGGGAAAAACAATCCCCCACGGCAGATCGGTCGGACGGCCCCAAAGCTCACCGTTCACGAAATTTGCCAGCCGCCCGAAGAACAGGCCGAACGGTGTGGCGACCGCAACATAATCGCAGACGCGCAGCAGATTGAGGCCGTTCTTCTTCGAAAAATACCAGAGCCCGAGGATCACACCGAGGAAGCCACCGTGCAGCGACATGCCCCCTTCCCAAAGCTTCAGGATTTCAAGCGGACTGAGAAATATTTCAGGCTTGTAGAACAGAACATAACCGAGCCGCCCGCCAAGTATGACCCCGATCGTCGCGAAGAAAATGAAGTCGTCGGCGTGGCGCTTGGCAAGTGGCGCGCCGGGCTTGGCGATAAGGCGGAGCAGATAGGCCCAAGCCACGAGGATCCCCGCGATATAAGCCAGACTGTACCAGCGCAGCTTGAAAAAGCCGAGATCGAGCGCGATCGGCGAGAGATTGAGGTCAGTCCAATTGATGGCTGCCGTAGCGTTACTTGCCAATTCGAAGATCAAGGCTTTTCCCCGGTGAATTCGCGCTCCATAACGGCGTCAAACAAGAAACCCAAGTGGAGAGACATTGATGCCGACAGCACTCGATTTGCGGATCGATAATGCCATTGCCAGCCAATCGATCGAAGGCGGTCCGATGCCGCTGGGCAGTTACACGCTGCCGTGCGGCGTTGCCGTGCCGATGGTTGCGTCCGCGCCGCCGACGCTGATCGGCTATTTCGCGCATTTCTGTGCGCAGCATGGCGATGCTGATTTCATTGTCGACGGCACAGAGCGGCTGAGCTTTCGTCAGGTTTTCGCAGCCGCAACCGACGTTGCGCATGCACTGGTATCGGTTCACGGCTTGAAAAAGGGTGACCGCGTCGGGATCGCGATGCGCAATGCACCATCTTGGATCGTGCTTTACATGGGCACGCTCATGGCTGGCGGCGTCGCGACGCTGCTTAATGGCTGGTGGCAGGGCGGCGAACTTTGCGCCGGGATATCCGATGTCGGCTGCATGCTGGCGTTTGCCGATCCGCCGCGCGCCAAGCGGCTCGAGGAATGCGACAATCATCCGGGCTGTGACGTCGTGGTTATCGATGTCGCGCTGCCAATCGAGCAGGCACTCGAGCCGGTGCTGAAAAATAGTATAAAAGCGACATTGCCCGACGTGACCGGCGACGACCTCGCCACGATTCTGTTCACCAGCGGGTCGACCGGCCAGTCGAAAGGCGCATATTCGACGCACCGTGCCGTCGTGCAGAGTGCGTTTTGCTATATCGGCCAGGCGCTCATGCAACTGCAGATCGGCACTGAGGACGGCACGATCAAGGAACCGCGCCCGCAGCACGCGATATTGATGACGGTCCCGCTGTTTCACGTCACGGGTGAAGTTCCGATGCTGTTGATCAGCTTTGCCATCGGCCGCAAGCTGGTACTGATGCCCAAATGGAACGCACTGCAGGCGATGCAGCTGATCGAAGCCGAAAAAGTCACGAATTTCACGGGCGTTCCGCTGATGAGCTGGGAAATCATGAACCACCCGGATCGTGACAAATATGATCTTTCGACGATCCAGACTTTTGCGGCAGGCGGCGCGCCACGCCCGCCCGAGCATGTCCGCCGCCTGAACGATGAAATGCCTGCGCCCCCTGCGCTCGGCTATGGCCTAACCGAGACGAACGCGGTCGGCTGCGGATCGTTTTCGACCAATTATCTCGAAAAGCCGAATTCGACCGGCCGGGCCTACAAGCCGCTGGTCGATCTCGCGATCCTCGATGACGACGGCAAGCCGCTGCCTCAAGGCGAACGCGGCGAAGTCTGCATCCGCACGGTTGCGAACTTCAGCGGCTATTGGGGTCGCGCGGATGCGACAGCGGAAGCCATGACGGCGGATGGCTATTTCCGCAGCGGCGACATCGGCTATCTCGACGAAGATGGTTATCTGTTTATCGTGGATCGCAAGAAGGACATCATCATCCGCGGTGGCGAGAACATCAGCTGCC
>JANODH010000195.1:0-16441 GCA_031412595.1 Sphingomonas sp.
GCGCGTGCCTGGCTCGGCGCGACGCAAATGCGCCGCGCGGCTTAATCGCTTTTCTTAAACGGGGCCATCGCGCCCAGAAATTCGATTTGCCGCTCGACCGCGCGCCGCTCGCGCGTCAGGAAATCGGCAATCGCGCGGCGGAAATTCGGATCGGGAATGTAATGCGCTGACCATGTCGGCACGGGCACATAGCCACGCGCCAGCTTATGTTCGCCTTGCGCGCCTGCTTCGACGGTTTTCAGGCCACGCGCAATCGCGACGTCGATTGCCTGATAATAGCAAAGCTCGAAATGCAGGAACGGCACATCTTCGGTGCAGCCCCAATAGCGCCCGTAAAGCGTCTCGGTCCCGATAAAGTTCAGTGCACCGGCAATCGGAACACCGTTGCGCAGCGCCAGAATCAGCAGGATTTTGTCAGGCATCGTCCGCCCGATCTCGGAAAAAAACGGCCGCGTCAGATAAGGCTGGCCCCATTTCCGCCGCCCGGTATCCTGATAAAAGCGCCAGAATATGCTCCAGTGCGCTTCGGTGATGTCGCTCCCGCTGATGTGGACGATCTCTAGTCCCTCGACAGCCGCGGCGCGTTCCTTGCGGATGGCTTTGCGCTTGCGTGAGGCTAGCGCACCAAGGAAATCGTCGAAACAACTGTAGCCATCATTCGCCCAGTGAAACTGCGTTCCCTCGCGGATCAGCCAGTCGCCTTTTTCGAATAAATCGACCTGATCGGGCGCGACGAAATTGGCATGGACCGACGAAAGGCCATTTTGCGTGGCGAGCACTTCGGCAGCGGCAATCAGCCCGCGCGCCGCGTCCAGATTTTCCGTCAGCACGCGCGGCCCGGGCACCGGGCTGAACGGTACGGCAATAACGATCTTGGGATAATAGCGACCACCTGCATTTTCGTAAGCATCGGCCCAGCTATGATCGAAGACATATTCGCCCTGGCTATGGCTTTTGACATAAGCGGGCATCACGCCAAGCAGCGCGCCATCGTCGCCATCGATTGCCAGCGGCACGGGCTGCCAGCCAGCGCGTGTCGTCGCACTCCCCGATGTTTCGAGCGCGGTCAGGAAGGCATGGCTGACAAATGGGTTGGCGTCACCAGCGCACCCGTCCCACGCCGCAGCATCGAAGCTCGCCACGCCCTCACCGACCCGCGCCAGAACTTCTTTCATGCGGGCTTTTCGTAAATTGCTTCGTCGGCATGCGCGAAGGCGCGCCGCTCGGCATCGGCATTGCAGACGGTCCATGTCAGCACGGGTATGCCTCGCGCCCGGGCGGCCGACGCGAATGACGACGGCAGATCGCGCACGTCATAAGCAAGGAAATCGGGCTTAGCCTTTGCCAACGATGCCCAGCGCTCGACCCAACCTTTTGCGCCGCGCTTGTTGTCTTCGGTCACCACCAGACCACGAACAATCCGGCCGGCATGTTCAGCAAACCAGGCGCCCACGAGCGGATTGAACGACATGACCGCCGCTGCGCCGCGATAGCCTTCGAGAGCGCGGCGGACGGACAAGCACAGCGCAGCCACACGCGCGCCTTTGGCCTTGATTTCGATCAGCACCGGAACAGTGCCGCCGATCAGTGCCAGAATTTCAGGCAGCTGCGCGATTGTCTCGCTCGTCCCGCGCAGATAAATCTGCCCCAGCCGGTCCGCCGCGTGCGCGTCGATCGCGCCGCTCGCTTCAGTCAGGCGCTCAAGTGTTGCGTCATGAAAAACCATCGCTTCGCCGTCGCGGGCTGCCTGAACATCGAGTTCGATCCCGTGCCCCAGCGCGATTGCCGCACGAAAAGCAGCACGGCTGTTTTCGATTACCTTACCGCCATGCAGCCCGCGGTGTGCATATGGCTGAGCTTTCAGAAATGCCACGCGTTCGGGCAGTGGCGCAGGCGCAATTAGTCGTTCAAGCGGGGCGAACAGCGACAATCGCATCGACCTCCACCATGGCGCCCCGCGGCAGAACCGGCACGCCGACAGCGGCACGCGCATGCTTCCCCGCTTCACCGAACAAGGCAACCATCAATGACGAAGCGCCGTCGGCGACTTTTGGCTGGTCGGTAAAGCGTGGGTCGCTGGCAACAAAAACGCCAAGGCGCACGATGCGCTCGACGCGGCTCAAATCGCCGAGTGCTGCTTTCAATTGCGCGACAATCATCAGCGCGCAGGCCTGCGCCGCTTCCTGCCCGGCGGCAATGTCACGATCCTCACCCAAACGCCCGACCATGACCTCGCCACCCTTGAACGGCAATTGGCCCGAAACGAACAACATACCGTCTACCTCGACGGTTGGCACATAGTCGGCAACCGGCGCGGCAGCCGTGGGCAAGGTCAAGTTGAGCGCCGCAAGGGCGTCGTCGATATGTTCAGCCATGGCACCGCCAAAGCGCAAGCCGGTGACAGGGTCAAGACGCATCTTTGAATGTCTGCCAAAGCGCTCTATCTACGCGCGATGGCAATCCTTCCCCGCCCATCATCGCCGCTTGCTGCCTGGCGCGATTTTCGCGATTTTGCGCGCACCCCGCGCAAACACAAAATCGTGTTTGCGGCGCTTGCCTGCGTGTTTCCGGCATTTCTGCTGTGGGCCATGGTGCACGATGCAAAAGTCGACGAAGTGTGGGTTCCGCCCACGATCGTCTACGTCGAACAATGGCCTGCAAGTCGCACGGCAGCTGAGGCCCGCGCGCAACAAGCAAAGGATCTGCCCGCCGAATTGGCCGCAAAAAAGGCGCGCGACGATGCCGCAGAAGCGCGTCGTCAGGCCTATCGCCGCCTGGCCGATAAAATGGGGATCGACGTGGATAAAGAGCGCAAATGAATGATGACGCGCGCTGGATGCGCGCTGCGATTGCGTTGGCATCACGGGGCCAGGGGCGGACATGGCCCAATCCGAATGTTGGCTGCGTCATCGTAAATGAGGGGCGCGTGGTTGGGCGCGGGACCACTGCAGAAGGTGGGCGTCCGCATGCCGAAGCAATTGCGTTGGCACAGGCGGGTGACGCGGCAAAAGGCGCAACGCTTCACACGACACTTGAACCCTGCGCGCATGCCAGCACGCGTGGCCCGACCTGCAGCGATCTGATCGTGTCAGCGCAAATTGCGCGCGTGGCTGTCGCCGTGGGCGATCCCGATTGCCGAACCGATGGGTACGGGATCGCCCGTTTACGCAGCGCGGCAATCGATGTTGCGGAAGGGATCGAAACCGTGGCGGCAGCGCGCGCCATGGCGGGCTATCTGACCCGAAGACGCTTTGGTCGACCTCACATTACTTTGAAACTTGCCCTGTCGCTCGACGGCTGTATCACGCGCGCAGGTGGCGAGAGCCGGTGGATCACGGGTCCGCAAGCCCGCGCGCACGGTCATCTCGAACGCTCGCGTGTCGAAGCAATTGTTGTCGGGCGAGGTACGTTCGATGCGGATGAGCCGACACTCGATGTCAGATTAGCTGGCCTCGAAAGCCGCAGTCCTAAGCGCTATCTCCTGACGTCGGGCACGGTGCCCGATGCATGGGCTGGATTTGCAAGTCCTGAAAGTATCAATGCCCTGCCTCACGACCTCATTCTGATCGAAGGTGGCGCGCAAACCGCTTCGGCTTTTCTTGCTGCTGATCTCGTCGACCGTCTGCTGATCTACCGCGCGCCGATCCTGATCGGCGGTGGAAAGTCGGCGCTGCACGAAATCGGCCTGCATGCGCTATCCGATGCGCACGGCCGCTGGCGCTCCGTCGATACGCGCATGTTCGGGGTCGACCGGCTCGACATTTATGAGCGAGTGAGAGATTAGGAAGGCATGTTCACAGGTATTATCACTGACGTTGGGACGATCCGCAGCACCGAACAGCGCGGGGATCTGCGCATCGTTATCGAAACAGCTTATGACACGACGACTGTGGCGACCGGGGCCTCGATCGCCTGCTCGGGCGCTTGCATGACGGTTGTCGAAAAGGGTCCGGGGTGGTTCGCAATCGACATGTCGGGCGAAAGCGTGTCGCGTACGGCGCCCGGATTATGGAGCGCTGGCGGCAAACTTAATCTCGAGCGCGCGATGAAAATCGGTGACGAGCTTGGGGGGCATATCGTTACTGGCCATGTCGACGGTATTGGGCAGGTCGTTTCGGTCGACAGAGTCGGCGATTCGTGGCGCGTTGTAATCGCTGCACCAGACGCCGTTGCGCCTTATGTCGCCACGAAAGGGTCGATTACAGTCGATGGTGTCTCGCTGACCGTCAACGACGTGATCGATCAGGACGACAGCACTGCACATTTCGCCTTGAATATCATTCCGCACACAGCCGCCGTGACGACGCTGGGTGCGCTTCAGGCCGGCTCCTGCGTTAATCTCGAGATCGACATTCTCGCGCGATATTTAGCGCGCATGCAATCGCGGCTGGCGCGTTAAGATTTCGTCCGCCGCATCAAAGCGATAACATAGATCACCAGCGCAACGCCGGCAAACAGGAACCATTGCACGGCATAAGCCAGATGGTTGTTCGAGATTCCGCTCGTACTCGGCGGTGCGCTTGCGGCAAGGCCAGGCGCGGGCACATCGGCAACGAGCATCGGGCGAAGCAGTGGACCAGACCCGAAAGCCTTTCCGATTATGCTCGATTGGTTGGGCTCGGTCGTGATCAACCCATCGACCGTGCCGCCGCGCCAGTCGGGCTTGAATGCAGGGTTTGCCGCAACCCCCATATCGATCAGCGCGCCCGGGCCCTCTGAGCTCGTCGCGCATTGAGCGATATGGCGGTATCCGCCTTGCCCCGTCGGGGTCGCGCCACCGGTCACGCGCCAACCTGTCACGCGCAAACATGTAACTTGGCTTTTGCGGAACATGGCTTCGTTTGCGACCGGGACTTGTGTCGGATAGGCTACTGGCGGCAAATTTCGATTGGCTGAAAGCCGAGCGATCAGCGCTTCTTTCTCGCTGCGCCGGTCAAGTTGCCAAACGCCCAGGGCGATCATCGTTGCGACCGCGATCAAGACCAGCAAGGTCGGAACGAACGGTATGCGCCTCATTTGCGATACTCCGAATGCAGCAGCGCTGCTTTGCCGATGCGCAATCCGCCAATGACAAGGCCAAGCGCGACGACTGGCCAGAGCAAGACATGCACCCAGAACGGGGGTTCAGCACTCAACTGCAAACTCAACGCGCCAATCACGACGAGCGCGCCGACGATCAGCGTAAGGAATGCTGCCGGGCCATCACCGACATTGAACTGCCCGAAATCGAGCCCGCAGCTGGCGCATTGCGGCGCAAAGCTGATGAGCCCGTCAAACAGCGTAGCCGCGCCGCACTTGGGGCACTGGCCTTTGATGATGGCAGTCATGCAAAGCGCCATCAGGCGCGCCCGACACACCATGGATCGGGCTGGAGATCAATGGGGGGGCCGCCGAGATCAGGACGGGGGAACCGGGCCTTGAAGGTAAAGGCGTGCGCGCTCGGGCCAAATCGGTCGAGCATCCACAAGCGAGAGAGTGCGTCGTTTACGGTTGGAATCGTCCCCGCCGGGATCCACCACAGCGCCTGATACGCCCCTTCGTAACGGTCGAAATATTCCCTGCGACGCGCCATTTCAGGCGTGTGAGCGCTGCGATAAACGAAGTCGAACAGCGATTCTGCATCGACCCAAACCGACATGTTGATTGCTAATAATGGATCGGGTGAATAGCTGATTGCGGTTGCGTTGCCGCTTTCGTCCTGCAGCCGCCAAACAAAGCCCGGCGACGCATCGGCTAGCGCGTTCACACGATCAAGGGCTTCGAAAAACGGCAACACGCGCGGATCGGGCATGGCAGCAACGAGCCGACCGACATTAACCTGTGCGAGGTGCCAGGTCGACATCAGCCGCTAATCGGCGCGCCCCAGCCGCCCCAGACGTAAATGGCAACGAACAGGAATAGCCAAACCACGTCAACGAAATGCCAGTACCAGGCAGCAGCTTCAAAGCCAAAATGCTGCCGCGGTGTAAAGTCGCCATTATAGGCGCGCTTCAAGCACACGGCGAGAAAGATGGTGCCGACAAGCACGTGAAACCCATGGAAACCTGTCGCCATGTAGAATGCAGCACCATAATTGGTTCCTGCAAACGAAAAGGGCGCATGGAGATATTCATAGGCCTGAATGCTGGTAAACAATATGCCCAGCAAAACGGTAGCCCAAAGCCCCTTTTTCAGGCCGTCACGATTTCCGTGAATCAATTCGTGGTGCGCCCACGTCACGGTCGTGCCGGAACACAACAGGATAAGTGTGTTCAGCAACGGAAAGTGAAACGGGTCAATGACTTCGATGCCCTTGGGCGGCCATGTCGCCGCGGTTTCACCCAGCGTCACAGCACCGTCGGCAACCGACATCGCGACGGGAAACAGGGAAAAATCGAACCACGCCCAGAACCAACCGACGAAAAACATGACTTCCGAAGCGATGAAGAGGATCATGCCGTAGCGCAGATGGAGCGAAACGACCGGTGTGTGATCCCCCGCATTGGCTTCGCGGATCACGTTCGCCCACCAAGCATACATTGTATAAAGAACCGCCGCGAGGCCCGCGAAGAACACGATGCCGCCGAACTGCGCTTTGTGCATCCACATGATTCCGCCAGCGGCCATAATCAGCGACGAAAAGGCACCAACGATCGGCCACGGATCGGGCGGCAAAATGTGATATTCGTGGTTCTTGGCACCGGCCATCGGTTCGTTCCTTGGGTCTTGTCGCTTGAAGAGCAATTAACTCGGCTTTTTGGCCTCGTCTACGGCATAGAAAGTATAGGACAGTGTGATCGCCTTTACGTCTTTGGCAACCGGATCTTCGAGGATTGCGGGCTGAACGAAGAAAATCACTGGCATTCGCACGGTCTGGCCGGGCGCTAATGTCTGCTTGTTGAAGCAAAAGCACTGGATTTTGGCAAAATGTGCGCCTGATTGCGTTGGCGTGACATTATAAGTTGCCGAACCGGTGACGGGCTTGTCGCTAAGATTGGTTGCCGTGAAAAAAGCAATATTGCGTGCTCCGATGGTGACAGTTTGCGAGACTTGCTCTGCCTTGAATGCCCAAGGCAGTGATGATGCGTGGTTCGCATCAAAACGAACTTCCATGGTTTTGCCTGCAATAGCACCGGGGATAGCCGCTTCACTAGCGCGCATTGTCGTCCCACCGTAGCCGGTGACGTCACAGAACAGCCGGTAAAGCGGAACGCTAGCATAGCCAAGGCCAAGCATAGCGAATGCAACGCCCGCAGCGATCAGCGCCGTGCGTTTGTTCCGTTCAAGAGCAATTGCTGTCATCCGCTGATCCGCGCAATCGTGATAAAGTAAAACAGGATGACCATGCCGACGAGCAGCACGGCTGTGACGATCGAGCGCGATTTGCGGCGGCGGTTAAATTCATCATCCGGCGTCATACGAGGTTCCGGTCGAGCGCCAGCGCAGCAAAGATCAAAAGGACATATCCGATCGAATAGATGAACAGCACGCGCTCGGGCTTCATTGTGGCGGGCGTGGGCGCGTTGGCCTTGAGGCACCATGCCGTCAGCGCGACGAAGACTGCCGAGCTGATTGCAGCAACAACGCCGTAGAGCGAACCGGCAAGATTAATGGCCCAGGGCGCAATGGCTGCAACGGCCATCAACATGGCATAGCCAAGCATCTGAACGCGCGTGGCGCGGCCACCGGCAACCACCGGCAGCATCGGCACGCCGCCTTTTGCATAATCATCGCGGATCAACAGCGCGAGCGCCCAGCTGTGCGGCGGCGTCCATAAAAAGATGATGGCGAACATAAGTATCGGTAGCAGTGAAACATCACCTGTTGCCGCAACCCAGCCGACAAGCGGGGGAAATGCTCCCGCTGCGCCGCCGATCACGATATTCTGCGGCGTGCGACGCTTCAGGCCGATCGTGTAGACCAGGACGTAGAACAGGATCGATGCAACGAGCAGCCCGGCAGCAAAAGCATTTGCAGCAAGATACATCAGAACGACCGAAAAAACACCTAGTCCCACGCCAAAATGAAGCGCTGTCTGTGGATCAATTCGCCCGGCAGGCAGAGGCCGGTTTGCCGTCCGCGTCATTAGCGCATCGATATCAGCTTCGTACCATTGGTTTAGCGCTCCGGCCGACCCGGCCGCCAAAGCAACCGCCAGAATAGCGGCAAATCCGAGCGCAGGCGGCATCGCGACGGGAGCTGCCAACATCCCACATAACGCGGTAAACACGACCGATCGCATCACACGCGGTTTCGTTAACGCGAAAAGATCGCGCCAGTCGGCGGGAAGTGGCAAGGCTATTGTTGTTGTCGTCATTATGTCCGTCAATCGCGACGCAATCGGCGTTGCGCCCTTCACGTCAGTTGGCAGCACTACCGATCAGTGGCGCTTATCATCCTCGATCACCGGAAGGGTCTCGAACTGGTGATATGGCGGCGGGCTCGACAATGTCCATTCGAGCGTTGTCGCGCCTTCACCCCACGGACTATCTGCGGCCTTCTTGCCTCCGAACAACGTCCAGAACAGATTAACGAAGAACACCGCCATCGACGCTGCCATCAGAACATAGCCGATCGATGCAACATAATTCCAGTACATGAGCGCGTCGGTATAATCGGGGATCCGGCGCTGCATGCCCTGCAGACCCAGATAATGCATCGGGAAGAACAGCACGTTGACGCCAACGAAGAACGTCCAGAAATGAATCTGGCCAAGCGCTTCGTTGTACATCTTCCCGCTCATTTTCGGCAGCCAGTAATAGAAGCCTGCAAACAGCGAGAACACCGCACCCAACGAAATCACATAGTGAAATTGCGCAACAACATATTAGCTGTTGTGCATATAGGTTTCGATGCCGGCTTTCGCGAGAACAACACCCGTCACACCACCGACCGTGAACATGAAGATGAAACCGAGCGCCCACATCATCGGCGTCTTAAACGTGATCGAACCGCCCCACATTGTCGCGATCCAGCTGAAAATCTTGATGCCGGTCGGCACCGCGATGACCATCGTCGCTGCCGTGAAATACATTTTCACGTTCACGCCAAGACCGCTGGTAAACATGTGGTGCGCCCAGACGATAAACCCGACAACGCCGATCGCGACCATGGCATAGGCCATGCCGAGATAGCCGAAAACCGGCTTTTTCGAGAAAGTCGAAATGATCTGGCTGACCATGCCGAAGCCCGGCAGGATCATGATGTAAACTTCGGGATGACCGAAGAACCAGAACAAATGCTGATAAAGCACCGGATCGCCGCCACCTGCAGGATCGAAAAATGTCGTCCCAAAGTTACGGTCTGTCAGCAACATTGTGATGGCTGCGGCAAGAACAGGCAGAGAAAGAAGCAGCAGAAATGCCGTGACGAGGATCGACCAGACGAAAAGCGGCATTTTATGCAGCGTCATGCCCGGCGCGCGCATGTTGAAAATTGTCGTGATGAAATTAACCGCGCCGAGGATCGACGAAGCGCCAGCAAGATGCAACGACAGGATCGCCATATCGACGGCAGGCCCCGGTGAGCCCGTCGTCGACAGCGGTGCATAAACCGTCCAGCCCACCCCGGCACCGTTGCCAGTGCCGCCCGAAACGAAACTCGATCCCAGCAGAAGGATGAACGACGGAACCAGCAGCCAGAACGAAATATTGTTCATGCGTGGAAATGCCATATCAGGCGCCCCGATCATGATCGGCACGAACCAGTTGCCAAAGCCCCCGATCATCGCTGGCATGACCATGAAGAACACCATGATCAGGCCGTGGGCCGTGATGAGGACGTTCCACAAATGATAAGCTTCGTCGAGGCTCGCGCCTTCGCCAACCCAGCCCTGCAAATACTGGATGCCCGGCTGTGCTAGCTCGAGCCGCATCAGCCCCGAAATCGCGCCGCCAATGATCCCGGCAACGATTGCGAAAATCAGGTATAATGTGCCGATGTCTTTATGGTTGGTCGACATGAACCAGCGCGCGAAAAATCCAGGTTTCTGATCTGCATCGTGATGATGCGCCTGAGCATCGGCCTGAAACGCGTGGGTAGGATTGAGGGCGGCGGAATTGATGGCAATATCTGTCATGATCTTAGCTCTTATTCGCAGCTGGAATTATCGGGGCTTTCGGACCGCCAACCGTGCCACCTTTTGACAGCACCCAAGCGTTGTAAGCCTCCTTCGAAACGACTTCGACAGTGATCGGCATGTAGCCGTGGCGCGCGCCACCAATCTGGTTGCACTGGCCGGAATAGACGCCGGTTTTTTCTACCGTGAAAGTCGTTTCATTTATCCGCCCCGGAACACCATCCATCTGCGTCCAGAACGCAGGGATCATCCATGCGTGGATTACATCGTTCGACGTCACAAGCAGCCGGATCTGCGTATTCACAGGGATCACCATCCGGTTATCGGTTGCGAGCAAGCGCGGTTCGCCGCGACGCTTCGCCTCAGCGTCAGGCAGCATGTTGGCTGTCAGTTCAAAGCCGCCGTTGTCCTGATATTCGTAGGACCAATACCACTGGTTTCCGATCGCCTTAATCGTGAGCGCATCCTTGCTCGCTGGCTTGTACTGCGCTGCAAGCAAACTGATCGACGGCACCGAAATCACGACAAGTATAAGAACCGGGATCAGCGTCCAGGCAACTTCGATCGCAGTGTTGTGGGACGTCTTCGATGCGACGGGATTGGCTTTGCGCCGATAGCGGAACGAAGCCCAAAACAACAGCGCAAGCACGAAAAGCGAAATGCCGACAATGATCGGCATCAAAAGCGCATTGTGCATCCAAATGGCGTCACGACCGATGTCGGTCACCTGATCCTGAATGCCGATTCCCATGGGCGCTGGCTGGCCGACCCCCGCCACAGGAGTCAGAGGCGCAGGAGCGGCAGCGGCGGGCGCGGCAACGACCTGTGCCGCCGCAGCATCAATAGCAGGAGCAGCCGTTTCCGTAACGGCGGGTGTTACCGGCTGTGCTGTCGCCAACGGTGTAGCTATAAACGAAAACGCTAACAAAACAGTCTTCAAAACCATCTTCACGTCGATGTGCCTTACATGCTTTCGGATCGTGGCGACGTCGAGATGCGACGGCCCTGTCGTAAGTGCCTATACGCCTGCTTTTCCGCGCTCTCAAGTGTTTGATGCAGTGCAACGTGGACTATATTGTGTTGCGGCAAACGCAACCGTATCAAGCGCGCTGTCCACACCGGAGCCATTGATGACCGACGACGACATTCTGGCTGAATTCCGTAGCGCGCAAGCGCTGCTCGAGGGACATTTCGTTCTGTCATCCGGATTACACTCGTCACGTTATTTGCAGTGCGCGCGCGTGCTGATGGACCCGGAACGCGCCAGCCGCCTCGCGCGGGCACTGGCTGCCAAGATCAAGCAAAGCGTCGACATTGTCGTTTCGCCTGCCATGGGTGGGGTCATTATCGGTCATGAAATGGGCCGCGCTTTGGGCGTCGAAGCGCTGTTTCTCGAGCGGCCCGACGGCGTCTTCGAATTGCGCCGCGGATTCCGGCTGGCGCCTGGGCAACGCGTCCTGATGGTCGAGGATGTCGTGACCACCGGTCTCTCGTCGCGCGAAGCCATCGCAGCGATCACAAAAGCAGGTGGCGTGGTCGTTTCGGCGGCCGCGCTGGTTGATCGTTCGGACGACACGGCAGACCTTGGCGTACCGTTCACGCCACTCATTCGTTTGTCGGTTCCGACATATGCTGCCGACGCGCTGCCGCCCGAACTGGCAGCAATTCCTGCCGTCAAGCCGGGGAGCCGGGCAATATGACTTATCTGAGCATTCTAACCTGTATCAGCCTCGTCTGCGCAACAGCTGCCTCAGCAGCGCCCCCGGTCGACAGGGGGCGCGTGGCGGCCGTTGTCGAGAAATCGCAGCTGGCGGGAACGGTGCTCATCGCGCGCGGCAATCGCATCGTCTTCGAACGCGCAAACGGCCTTGTCGATCCGGCAGGCCGCGCCAAGCACAAGCTCGGACAAGTCTGGCGCTGGGCATCGGTGACCAAACAAATCACAGCAACGATCGCGATGCAGGAAGTCACCGCAGGGCGGCTTGATCTCGACAAACCGATCAAGGCGTATTTGCCGAACAGTCGCGCGCCCTATGCCGACCGCATCACGTCGCGGATGCTGATGCAACATATCTCTGGCGTTCCTGCCACCGAGGAAGGCCCGATCGGCATCGATGGCTGGTCCACCTTTTATCTGGTCGCGCCGGGCAGCGCCGAAACCGGCGTTCCCTTTTGCGAAGGACCGACCGATCGCGCGCCGCCAGCCGCGTTTCGCTACGGTGATTGCGATTTCATTCTCATGGGTGCTGTGCTCGAAAGCATCACTGGAAAGAGCTACGCCGACCTGGTGCAAGAACGGATTGCAAAGCCGCTCGGTTTGCGGTCTGTGGGCCTGTTTCCGCGTACCAAAGCGACGGTCCGGGGCTACGAAAAAGGAGCGGCGGAATCGTCGGCATTTCGCCTCGAAAACTTCGGCGCTGCAGGGGCGCTTTATGGGACGACGCGCGACCTCCTTGCGTTCGATCGTGCGCTGATGACGGGCAAGCTCATCCCCGACGCGCAACGCAGCGTCATGTGGACCGGTGAACCGAAATTCGGCTATGCGGCGCTCGGCCAATGGGCCTTCAGTTCGCCGATCAAGGGCTGCGGACCCGAACCAGTCCGCCTCATCGAGCGACGCGGGGCAATCGGCGGTGTCGTGCTTCGGAACGTCATCCTGCCCGATCGCGATATCGTGCTGATCATGACATCGAACCGCGCCGAGGCCGACGCCGAATTCGGCGAAATCTGGCAGCAAAAGGGCATCACCCATGACGTTCTTGCAGCCGCACTATGCCCGGCCAAAGGATCATGAACGCCTCTTTAAGACTGGGCGTCAACATCGATCATGTCGCCACGATCCGTAATGCCCGCGGCGGCTGGCATCCCGATCCATTGCGCGCCGTCCGCATTGTCGAAACAGCCGGCGGTGATGGTATCACGCTTCATCTGCGCGAGGACCGGCGGCACATCCGCGATGGCGATCTCGATGCGCTGATGGGCTCGACGCAATTGCCGGTGAACCTCGAAATGGCAGCGACCGAAGAAATGCTGGCCATTGCCCTCAAGCATCGACCCCATGCCGCGATGCTGGTTCCTGAACGTCGCCAGGAGCGGACAACCGAAGATGGCCTCGATGCTGCCGGTCAGCATAATCATCTGGCCCCAATGGTTACGCGGCTGACCGAAGCAGGCATCCGCGTCAGCCTGTTCATCGAACCCGACGCGCGCCAGATCGACGCAGCGATCCGTCTGCGTGCGCCCGTCGTCGAATTGCACACAGGCAGATATGCGCACGGTGATCCCGATGGGGCGGAACTTAAGCGCCTTGCCGATGCAGCTGCGCTTTGCGTGAAAAACGGAATCGAGCCGCATGCGGGGCACGGCCTTACATTCGAAAATGTCGCGCCCGTCGCCGCCATTCCGCAGCTCGCCGAACTTAACATCGGGCATTTCCTCATCGGCGAAGCAATTTTTATCGGGCTCGACGCCAGCATCCGCCAGATGCGCGCGTTGATGGACGCCGCGCGCGGATGATCATCGGGCTGGGCTCCGACTTGTGCAATATCGAGCGCATTCAGGCCTCGCTCGACAGGTTCGGCGAACGCTTCGAGGCCCGCGTCTTCACCGAAACCGAGCGCGCCAAGGCTGCGAAGCGCCCGTTCACCCGCGCGGGCACTTATGCCAAGCGCTTCGCCGCCAAAGAAGCTTTTTCCAAAGCCGTCGGTACCGGCTTCAAGCGCGGCGTGTTCATGCGCGATATCGGCGTTATCAATGCCCAGAGCGGTGCGCCGACGCTTGCACTGACCGGCGGGGCAAAAGCGCGGCTCGACGCCATGACACCGCAGGGCTATGACGCGCGCATTCACCTGACGCTCACCGACGATCATCCATGGGCGCAGGCATTCGTCATCATTGAAGCCCTGAAAATCGAAACGCCGAAAGACTCCTTGTGAACGCCAAATCCGCGCTGCTCGACGCGCCTGCCGAACCCGCCAAGCCAAAGACCAACTGGCTCCACGAGGCGAACAGCATTTTCTGGCTGATCATGGCCGTGCTCGGCTTTCACAGCTTCATTGCCAAGCCATTCTATATTCCCAGTGAGTCTATGGTGCCCGGTCTGCGCGTGGGCGACCGGCTCGTTGTCAGCAAATTCGCTTATGGCTGGTCGTTCGTTTCACCCACGGTCCCCAATCCGGCCGCGATTTTCAGAAACCTCATTCTGCGTGAACCCGTGCCGAGCTGGAGCGTCCAGTTCACGCCATCGCAAGGACGCCTCTTCGGCAGCATGCCCGAGCGCGGTGACATCGTGATCGTAACGCCCCCGGGCAAATCGGAGGATTATATCAAACGCGTCATCGGCGTGGGCGGCGACCGCTTCGAAGTGCGCGGCGGCGTTGTCATTATCAACGGCGTTCCGGTGAAGCGCATCAGCAAAGGCTTTATGCGCATCCCCGTCGATGCCAATCAGCCGTGCAACGATTCCGAATATCCCGGCGCTCTTACCCGCGACAGCCAAGGCAACAGCTGGTGCCAGCTCCCCGTATTCCGCGAAACGCTGCCGAACGGGCGCAGCTACGATACGATCGATCTCGGCTATGACTGGCGCGTCGACGACGTTGCCCCGATCACGATCCCGGAAAATCATGTGTTTTTGATGGGCGACAATCGCGATCGTTCTGCAGACAGTCGCGTGCCGCTCGAAAATCGTGGGCTGGGCGGGGCGATCCCTTATGAGAATCTCGGCGGACGGGCCGAATTCATCACTTTCTCGTTCGATGGCAATTGGGGTCTGCGCGGCAGCCGCACCGCGACGAGCCTTCACGCCCAAGTCGGCCCATAGGCCGTGCACAGCCTGCCGCTTTTCGTCCGCCTGACCCGACAGCCAGTAATTTTGATCGGTGACGGCGATGCTGCCGACGCCAAACGCCGCCTGCTCGACCGCGCGGGTGCGCTGGTTGTCAGCGAAGACGCGCAAGCCGCGCTTGCTATCGTCGCACTTGAAGATGAGGCCGAAGCCGAAGCAGCTGTCGCTCGGCTGAAATCACGCGGCATTCTTGTGAATGCAGTTGACCGCGTCGCGCTCTGCGATTTTACCTTGCCCGCGATTGTCGATCGCGATCCCGTTCTGATTGCAATCGGCACCGGCGGCGCATCGGCAGGGCTTGCAAAGGCGCTGCGGCAAAGACTGGAAGCGATGATCCCGCAATCCGTCGGCGCTCTTGCAACGGGCCTGTTTGCGGCGCGCAGCAAGCTTCGCACCAAATATCCGGACGGCACCGTGCGGCGCGAAGCGATCGATGCCGCGCTGAGCCCAGGCGGTGCGCTCGATCCGTTTGCGGACGGCAGCGATATCGAGGCATGGCTCGCCTCGGCTGCGACCGAAACGCCTTCCCGCACCGAAACGCTTGTCCTGACCTCGACCGACCCCGACAACCTCACGCTGCGCCAGGCGCGCCAGCTTGCTTCAGCAACCACTGTTTATCACAGTAGCGATGTTCCTGCCGCCATCCTCGACCGCGCCCGCGCCGACGCAACCCGGATAAACGGCGTTCCGTCCGATACAGCAGGAAGCGGGCTCACACTGATCATTTCGATCTAGCCGCTGTTCCTCAGCGCGGTTGCGATCGCATTGATCGAGAGCTGTATTCCTTCGGCAATGCGCGGGTCGCTCTCGCCGCCACGATGGCGCTTCAGCAATTCGATCTGGAGCAGATTGAGCGGCTCGATATAGGGCGTGCGCAAGCGGATCGACGCATCCAGCGCCGGATTGGCCTCGAGCAGATGCGACTGGCCGGTAATCATCAGCAACTGATCATGCGACCGCTGCCAGCTGTCCCGGATCCGCCCGAATACGGCATCGCCCAATGCGCGGTCCTCGACCAGCCCTGCGTAGCGCGCGGCGATGCCCATGTCCGATTTCGCCAAAACCATTTCCATGTTCGCCAGCGCCGACTGCAAAAACGGCCATGATACCGCCATTTCCTTCAGCAAGCCCCTGTCGGCAAACCCTTCGAAGGCCGCCCCGACGCCATACCAGCCCGGCAGCATGACGCGCGCTTGCGCCCAGCTGAACACCCAGGGGATTGCACGCAGGTCTTCGATCGCATCCGATTTCGTCCGGCTGGCCGGGCGCGAACCGATTTTCAGCGTCGCGATTTCGGCAATCGGCGTCATCTGGCGAAAGAAGGTGCGGAAACCCGGCGTTTCGTAAACAAGCCCGCGGTAGGCTTTGAAAGCCGATGCTGAAATCACGTCCATCGCATCGGCAAAGCGCTTGGCATCGATCGCGCTGACCCCTTCGGGCTCCATGCTGGCAAGGATCGTTGCCGCTGCCATCGCTTCGAGATTGATCGCCGCACTCTCGCGCGATCCATATTTGGCGGCAATGACTTCGCCTTGTTC